>JBFEPB010000057.1:0-7329 GCA_041550295.1 bacterium
CGGGCTGGGTGCCACGGCGGGTTACCTGCTGATCCTGTTTGTCTTCAAAATGGCCCAGGTTAGCTATGTGGTTGCGGTGAGAGAATTGTCTGTGGTGTTTGGATCGATCCTCGGTTTTGCATTCTTGCACGAATCCGGATCAGTGAGAAAATTCCTTGGTATCATACTGGTCGTCACCGGGCTGATTTTGATCAGGATCGCTTGAGGCGGCTCCCCAGGGTTCGATGCCGAGGCATCTGGGAGGGGCTTCAGAGAATGGATGATTGATATGAAGGCAATGAAAATGGAAAGGATATTGATTTTTAGTAGTATCTTGTTGTCGGTTGTCTGCGGTTTGAACTGCAAAATATCTGATCGACCAAATCCTCAGGTAGTCATCAAAACCGGGGTGGGCGATATCGTTATCGAAGTGTATTCAGACAGAGCTCCGGTGACCGCAAAGAATTTCCTGCGGTATGTGGATGAAGGCCGTTTCCGGGATGCATTCTTCTACAGGACGGTAAGGATGGATAATCAACCCAATGATGCGGTCAAGATCGAAGTCGTGCAGGGAGGGATTGGTTTTGTCGAGAGCGATCTGAGATTGCCGCCGATCGTCCATGAAACTACTGAGCAGACAGGTGTACTCCACAAGGATGGGGTGATCTCAATGGCTAGAGCGGCGCCTGGCACGGCGAGTTCAGAATTCTTCATATGTATTGGTGATCAGCCGGCCTTGGATTACGGCGGCAAGAGGAACCCCGACGGTTTTGGCTTTGCGGCGTTTGGTAGGGTATTACAGGGTATGGAGGTAGTCCGCAAGATACATGCCGGTGAATCCGATGGACAGATGCTTAGGGTGCCGGTGAGGATCATCGAAGTCCGACACATGAAAAAATCTCAGTTAGCAACCCACTAAGCGAGGAGGTGCGTGAAGAGTTACAGAAAAGAATTGTGGTTCAACACAAAAAAGCGGATCGAGTTGATCAACATCACCCCTGAGGTCGAGCAAGCGTTGGGTGAGAGCGGGATAAGGGACGGATTGTGTCTGGTAAACGCCATGCACATTACAGCGAGTGTTTTTATCAATGATGATGAATCTGGATTGCATGAAGATTTCAGAACCTGGCTGGAGCAGAACATCCCGCACGAGCCGAAGAAGTATCGCCATAACCTGACCGGTGAAACGAACGCCGACGCTCACATCAAGAGGCAGTTCATGGGCCGTGAGGTGGTCGTTGCGGTCACCGAGGGCAAATTAGACTTTGGTCCATGGGAACAGATATTCTACGGAGAGTTTGATGGCCGGCGCAGGAAAAGGGTTCTGATCAAGATTGTCGGCGAGTAATTGTGTTGGGGCAAAGAGCCAGCACCGGTACTTGAAATCCATCATAATTTGAGTAGTATTTTCCATGTCCAAAAATGATTTTGAGCAGATAAGGCCTGTAATCAGATTCCTGGATAATGCTCTGATAGAGAGGATCGTCTCGGAAGCGCGTGATATTTTGTGTAGACTGGGCGTTGAGATCCATAATCAGGAAATCATTTCCATGCTGAATGATCATGGTGCCAAGGTCGACAAGGGCACGGAGCAAGTCTTGTTCACCGATGATATCATCGACAAGGCTTTGAAAGCCACACCGCGTTCGTTCAAGCTGTATGACGTGTTGGGCAACGAGACGCATGATCTGTCCGGATATAATGTCTATTTCACGCCCGGCTCCGCAGCGTTAAACATATTGGACGGGAAGACGCAGGAGATCAGGAAGCCAGCAACCGAAGACTACGTGAAATACGCCAAATTGGTGAGCCGACTCCAGCATATTGAATCGCAGTCGACCGCATTCATTCCTTCCGACGTTCACGAATTGATCTCTGATAGTTACCGTCTCTATCTGAGTCTACTGTTTTGTGAAAAACCGGTCGTGACTGGTGCCTTCACGGTCCAGGCATTCAATGTCATGAGGGATCTTCAAATCGTGGTGCGGGGAAGCGCCGAAGAGCTGGCTCGGAAGCCGCTGACAATCTTCTCATGCTGTCCGACCTCGCCCTTGAAGTGGAGTGATGTAACATCTCAGAATGTTGTTGATTGCGCTCGCCACTATATTCCGGTGGAGTTCATTTCCATGCCTTTGTCTGGCTTCATGGCGCCGGTGACCCTGGTCGGCACTCTGGTGCAACATACGGCTGAGACGCTCAGCGGGGTGGTAATAAGCCAGTTAACAAATCCTGGAGCGCCCGTACTCTATGGTGGTTCGCCCGCGATATTCGATGTTCGTTATGAGACGACACCGATGGGCGCGATCGGGACCCAGATGATCGATTGCGCCTATAATGAGATCGGTAAGCACCTGCAAATGCCGACCCAGGCATACATATCACTGAGCGATGCAAAACAATTGGATGCCCAGGCCGGACTGGAATCCTCGATGGGCGCAACACTCGCGGCGCTCGCCGGCATCAACAACATATCAGGTCCGGGCATGTTGGATTTCGAGAGTTGTCAGAGTCTGGAGAAACTGGTGCTCGACAACGAGATATGTGGAATGGCCTTACGCTTGATCAAAGGCATACAGCCGAAAGAAGATTTTCCCGCATTGCCCAGATTTGAGGAATTGCTGAAAGAGAAGCATCTGTTGATCTCAGAACACACGCGGAAGTACATGAAGGAGGAATTATGTCTGCCCGGTGCGGTCATTGATCGGGCTAATCGTACGAGGTGGCAGGAAGAAGGAGCTTTGACCCTGCTGGATCGCGCACGGCATGAAGTCGACAAATTGCTCAGTAGATACGAGCCGTCGCGTCTTTCCGAGGAGAAGAAGAAGGAGTTGAAAAAAACAATGTTGAATGAAGCGCAGCGCTGCGGTATGAATACCTTGCCAGACATTACGATATGAGAGAAGTATTGGGTTTTCGGGTTGATGAGATCGTCCCGAGCCGCAGGGACACACTGGCTTTGCAGGGTATCTCGGCCGGCAAGGAGATATCTCGTAATATTCTTGAACTCTACGATGGAGCGGTAAGACTTTTCATGGAATGTGCGCGGCCGGCGGGGATCGTTGCGGAGATCAGTAAGGACGATTTTGAAGCGATCTACGAAGGTGAAGGACTGAATGAGCCGAGTACACCCGTTGCAGATATTTTCCGCAAGGCAGACAATCTCGCATTGTTTGCGGCTACTATAGGCCGGGGGGTGCATGATAGGATCAATGCGCTCTTCGGCAACAAAGATTTCGCACTTGCTGGTATGCTCGATGCTGCCGCTTCGGCCGGAGTCGAAAGGGCGGCTGATCGCGTCGAGGAGTACTTTCTTGATAATGTAGTTAGTGGCAAGATGAGGGTGGTACGCTACAGCCCTGGTTATTGCGGGTGGCATGTGAGTGGACAGAAAAAATTGTTCGAATATCTGAAACCCGAGAAGATTGGCATAATACTGCGGCCAAGTTGCCTGATGGAACCGCTGAAGTCCGTATCTGGTGTATTAATGGGAGGAAAACCAGAGATACACTTTTTTAGTGACCGTTATCCGTTCTGTAGTATTTGTGAGACACACTCTTGCCGCGAGAGGATTGAGAGCCTGAGGCGGTCGATCCATGTGGCTGAGCAACAGGTTCAATCCACCTCGAGCAATAATCTTTGAAGGGAGTGGTATGGCGTTATTAGAGCAAATTACGCTGGCGCTGCAAGGCGGTGACACCGATGGGATCACTGAACTCCTGAAAGAGGCTTTAGCCGACAAAATGAAGCCTGGAGACATACTGAACAGTGGTTTGATCGCAGGCATGAATATTGTCGGAGAAAAATACAAGCAGCACGAGATTTTTCTGCCCGAGGTAATGCTTGCCGCCCGGGCGATGCACGTGGCTATGGATATACTGAAGCCGCTTTTTATGAAGGATGACGTGCCGGCGCTTGGTCGGGTGGTCATCGGTACGGTGCAGGGCGACATACATGATATCGGAAAGAACCTCGTTGCGATCATGCTGAAGGGCGCGGGGTTTGAGGTCATTGATTTGGGTAATGATGTGCCACCGGAAACATTCATTGAAACCGCGGTGGAAAAACAGGCAAAAGTCATAGGGATGTCGGCCCTCCTCACCACAACAATGCCGGTCATGAAAAAAGTGATCGAACAGTTGAAGGAACGGGGACTCGACGGAAGGATAAAGACAATAATCGGCGGCGCGCCGATCTCAGACGAATTTGCGAGGCGTATTGGTGCTGATGCGTACGGCTATGACAGTGTCCAGGCGATAGATTGCATAAAGAAGCTCGTCGCTGAGAGTTGAAATGAAGGAACTCCTTGAGCGCATTGCCGCCGGTGACGTACTAGTTGCAGACGGCGCAATGGGCACGATGCTGATGGAACGCGGTTTGGCAGCAGGAAGCCCGCCCGAATCATTCAATCTTGAGCGAACTGATGTGCTGGAACAAGTAGCGCAGGAGTATCTGGATGCGGGCGCTGATATAATCCAGACGAACACTTTCGGCGCGTCGCGCCTGAAATTGGCTCGGTACTCACTTGGAGATGACATCGAGAAGATAAACAAAAATGCGGTTAGGGCAGTCAAGAATGTTGCACAAACAAAGGCTTATGTGTCGGGTTCATGCGGTCCAACGGGTCAGTTTCTCAAGCCATATGGAGACGTTGATCATGCCGAGATGCGCGCCGTATTCCGGGAACAGATAGGCGCACTGGTCAGTGCGGGGGCTGACGTGATATGCATTGAAACCATGAGCGATCTGCGGGAAGCAACATGTGCCTTAGAAGCGGCAAAAGAATGCGGATCAGTGCCGGTCATGGTGACAATGACCTTCAATCGCACGCCGAAAGGCTTCTATACGATCATGGGAGTGACCATTGAAGAAACGGTGAAAGGCCTTGAAGCCGCAGGCGCGGATATTGTGGGGTCAAACTGCGGGAACGGCATTGAGAATATGATCTCGATCGCAAGGGAATTCCTGAAGTTCACAAAACTCCCAATAATCATACAATCAAATGCGGGTATTCCCGAACTAATCGACGATAAGGCAGTATATCCAGAGAGCCCTGAATTTATGGCAGGGAAGGCAAAAGACCTTTTAGCCATGGGTGTAAGGATCATTGGTGGTTGTTGCGGAACAACGCCAGCGCACATAATGGCGATCAGGAAAGTGGTTGATGCTTATGGGCAGGTATAGCATTATATCGTAAAATCGGCAGTTTTATGTAGAAAAAGTGATAAAAATGTATGCCTTTCCCCGGGTGTAACCAAATGGTAGTTTTCTGCGTGTAGTCATAAAGGAGGCATGATGGATTGGGCTGGTGCTCTTGCATTAATCTTCAATTTCTTAGTAGTAGGCGTCATTATCTTTGGGGCGATCTGGTTTCAATATATGAAGCGGAAAAAGCATTATGATGCGCTGGTCAAGGCACTTGAACTCGGAAAGGATCCGGAAGAGGTGAAAGGACTCTTTGCCTTGGAGAAAGTACCGCGCGTGAAGAACGGTAAGGGCTTGATCAAGAGTGGTATCGTCATTATAGGCATCGGCGCAGGCCTGGCACTGATGGCAGTTTTTCTTCCGGCCGAGGCTCTGGGTGGAATGCTGGCGTCTGCTTCTTTCGTGATCGTGCTTGGACTTTCATTGGTTCTTGCGTATACACTAACCAAGAAGAAAGATAAAAGCGAATAGTCTTTGGAATCAAAGATCGATGATATAGGACGTCTGATTGAAAGTGCAAAGAATGGTGATGAGCAGGCGATGACGAAGCTCATCACCATTCACAAAGGGCTGGTATTTACGATCATTCTGCGAATGACCAATGATTACCACGCAAGCGAGGACATGACGCAAGACACTTTTATCAAGGTTTTCATGAATCTGAAAAAAGTGAAGAGTGGGGAGCACTTCCGTCCATGGTTGTGTACGATCGCACGAAACGTTGTCCGTGACTACTTTCGCAGATCCAAAGGCCATGCTACTGTTTCATTTGACCAGATCGAGGAATTCCAAGGGCAGTCGGATGATCTAATAAGGAAGCGAGCTGTCATTCAGGATTCAATGGCGAAGCTGGCAGAGCGAGACCGGATGCTCTTGACCCTCAATTACTATCAAGGTTTCACTATGCGGGAAATTGCTGAGACAATGAAGATGACCGAGAGCAACGTGAAGGTATGCCTTCATAGAGCCAGAAAGAGATTAAGAAAGCAGTTAGAGGGATATGAAAATGAGCTCGTGTAAACATTTGGGCAAGGTGATTGATTATCGGCTACACCGCTTGACCGATGAACAGGAGAAAGAATTCGAGACACATCTCGAATCCTGCGCATTCTGCCAGCGTGAACTGGCAATCGAACTGGCGATCGAAGAGGAACTTTCGGTCGAGTCGGAGCCTGGGTTCATCGAAAGCAAGATAATTGCGCGCTGGCGTTTGCGGCGTGAACAGGGAGTGCGATCCTTCTGGCTGTATGCCTATCGCGTGAGCGCGTTGGGCATAACGGCGGCTGTCGTGATCTTGGTTTTGTTGCCCTTCCTGCTAAGATTTCCGCTCAAATCATTTTTTGAGATGGGTCAACTTACGTCAGCTTTGGAGCGTATGCTCGACGGACTTCCGGCGGTAAATCCCATTTTCGTGACGGTCGGCTTTGGTTATATCCTGCTGATTGGGAGTTCAATATTCACATTGGTACGCATGAGACGCTAACCGTAATTCTATTCACGATCACTGCCATAGCAATTCATGTTCGTCTGATTGACATCTGCTTGCCGTTGTTTATAATACTGGGAAATCATTGCTGCTCGTTGATTCCACGGTTGAGAGCACAATAAGGAGGAAATAATGAAAGTGAAGACCATAATCATACTCATCCTCGCGATCCTTGCGCTGGTAATAATCGTGCAGAACACGGAAGTGGTACCGATACAAATCCTGTTCTGGCAATTGCTGATGTCCCGGATAATATTGATACTTCTATTGCTCGTCATCGGTTTCGCGATCGGTTTTATCCTCGCCAGGTTCACAGGCAAGAAGGTACCGCCAAAAGAAGGTTAGGCGGGACGAGCTATCGCATAATGCTACGTTCTGCGCCGGGTCCCGATTTCGTTTTGATAAATAGGAGTATAAGTGAAGGTTGATTTGGCCGGCAAGGTGATTTTGGTTACCGGCGGTCCTGGTGGCATTGGGGAAGCAGTAGTACGGCAGCTCGCAGGATCGGGTGCCACAGTAGCAATTCATTATCACAGAAATGCCGAGAAAGCAGAGAAGCTTGCTGATGAGGTTGAAAAAGGAGCAAAATCCTTTTGTGCAGACCTGTGCGAACCTAAGAATGGCACCAGGCTTTTCGGTGATGTGCTCGATGCTTATGAAAG
>JBFEPB010000058.1:0-7294 GCA_041550295.1 bacterium
ATCCGCGAAGGCGGCCGCACCGTCGGCGCCGGCGTCGTCACTAACATAATCGAATAATGAATAAATTGAGAATCAGACTAAAATCATATGATCATCGCATCCTTGATCAGTCGGTGAAGTCTATCGTCGAGACGGTAAAACGTTTCGGTGTCAATATGTCGGGCCCAGTACCCCTTCCCACTGAACGTTCGCTCTACACCGTACTCCGTTCTCCTCACGTTGACAAGAAGTCACGCGAGCAATTTGAGTTGCGCGTGCACAAGAGACTGATTGAACTGAACGACGTAACACCGGATATTATTGACGCCCTCAACAAACTGGAAATACCGGCTGGTGTATACATCGAAGTGAAGGCAATGTAAACATGATCGGCATAGTTGGCAAGAAGATCGGCATGTCTCAGATATTCACCGAAAAGGGTGAACTCACCCCGGTCAGCGTGGTCCAGGCCGGACCATGTCCAATTCTGCAGATCAAGGATGAGAACAGCGATGGCTACAAAGCCATACAATTGGGCTTTGGAACCAGGAAAAAATTGAACAAGGCGCTCAGCGGTCATCTCAAGAAATCAAAGACCGCATCGGCGGCACGTATCCTTGAAATCAGGGTGAACGAACCCACCAAGTACAAAATCGGCGACAATATAGATGTAACGATTTTTCAGAATGGTGAAAAGGTGTCGGTCACGGGTTGGACCAAAGGTCGTGGCTTTGCTGGCGGTGTTAAACGATGGGGATGGAAGGGTGGCCCTGCAACTCACGGGTCGATGGCACACCGGCGCATCGGTTCGGCCGGCCCGGGTTCATCCCCGGGCAGAATATGGAAGAACAAAACCATGCCCGGCAGATATGGGAATGAACGCAATACCGTCAAGAATCTGCAGGTCGTCAAGGTAGAAAAAGAAAAGAACATGATATATCTGAAGGGCGCAGTACCTGGAGCGCGTAACAGTTACTTGATCATAACAAAGGATGAGTGATGCAGACGAAGCTATTTGACAAAACCGGCAAAGAAAGCGGAACCATCGAATTGGAAAAGAGAGTTTTCAATCAGCCAGTCAACCAATCACTGCTATGGGAGGCGGTGAACGCGCTCTTGGATAACCGCAGAAAAGGGAACGCCAGCACCAAGACAAAGGCAGAAGTGAGAGGCGGCGGCAAGAAACCCTGGCGCCAGAAGGGTATCGGTTGGGCAAGACACGGCAGCATCCGCTCTCCTATATGGAGAGGCGGCGGTATTACTTTCGGCCCAAAATCCAGAGACTATGAAACCAGAATTCCCAGAAAGAAGAAGATTGGAGCGCTACTTTCATCACTGAGCGTTAAAGCGCAGGAAAATAAGATCCTGGTCATCGAAGAACTCAGTCTGGACTTACCCAAGACAAAGAACCTCGTTCAAATATTGAAGGATATGGATATTGACAAGGCCAAGACCCTGGTCGCTGTCGACGCCGTGCAGAGCAACATACTGATGGCAAGCCGTAATGTGCCGAATGTCAATCTCAAGAGAGCGAATGACATCAACTGCTATGACGTGCTGAGTGCCGATTTTCTGCTCATAACGAAGAAGGGGCTTGAGAAACTGGAGCAAAGATGCGTGTCGAAAAAGTAATAAGGAAAGCGCTGATTACCGAGAAAGCAGATCAATTACGTGAGCGGAACTGCTATCAATTCGAGGTCGCGCCGAAAGCGAATAAACACGAGATAAAAGAAGCCGTGGAAAGACTATTCAACGTGAATGTCACTGACGTGAAGACCGCAAATTTTAGGGGCAAACCCAAGCGGATGGGCATTTCGTTTGGCCACAAGTCGGGGTATAAGAAAGCCACCGTGACCCTGAAACCCGGGCAGAAGATCGAGTTGATCGAGGGTGTATAATGGCAATTAAGAAATATAAAGCCACGTCACCAGCGCGCCGGTACTATACCGTGAACAAACCTGCGGTCACGAAGAATCAACCCGAGAAATCATTGATATTGAGTAAGAAAAAAAGCGGGGGTCGGAATAACATGGGGCGGATCACTGCGCGGCACCGCGGTGGCGGACACCGAAGAAAAATCAGAGTGGTCGACTTCAAACGAGATAAGAACAACGTGCCAGCCACGGTAAAGACAATCGAATACGATCCAAATCGTAATGCCCTGCTTGCCCTGCTCAGCTACCAGGATGGTGAGAAACGTTACATTATTGCTCCGGAAGGACTCCAGGTTGGAGATATTATCGTAGCCGGAGAAGATTCGCAGATAAAGATCGGCAATTGCATGACCCTCGCCAGCATTCCGCTGGGTGTTGAAATCCACGGTATAGAACTACAACCGCTGAAAGGTGCCCAGCTGGTTCGCGGTGCTGGCCTGTCATGCCAGATACTCGCCAAAGAGGGTAAATACGCTCACATCAAGATGCCATCAGGCGAAATAAGACTGATCGACCTGAGATGCCGGGCGACGATCGGCAAGGTTTCGAATTCACTCTATTCGAGCGTTTCCATCGGCAAAGCCGGCAGGAAACGCCACATGGGGATAAGGCCGCACGTGCGAGGCGTAGCCATGAATCCGATCGATCACCCGATGGGTGGTGGCGAAGGACGATCGCATGGAGGCCGCCAGCCAACATCGCCATGGGGATGGCTAACCAAAGGCAAGAAGACACGGAAAGCCAATAAATCATCATCAAAGTTCATTCTTAAAAGGAGAAAGTAATGTCCAGAGCGCTCAAAAAAGGCCCCTATGTCGATGCAAAATTGATGAAGAAGATATCGAAACTGATCGACAGCGGCGAAAAAAAGATCATCAAGACATGGGCGCGCAATTCCATAATCCCACCAGAATTTGTAGGGTTTACGATCGCCGTGCACAATGGGAATCGATTCATTCCTGTCTATATAACCGAAAGAATGGTTGGCCACAAACTGGGCGAGTTCGCACCCACCAGAACTTTTCGCATCCACTCAGGCACTAGAAAAGCAGAGAAAGAAAGGGAGTTTGAAAGATGACCGCGCGTGCGGTAAAACGGTATGAACGCGTCTCACCACGGAAAGTCAAGGTGATACTCGACGTCATAAGGGGGAAGGGCATACTCGAAGCACGGTCATTACTTCAGTTCCATCCCTCGCGTTCAAAGATACCGATTCTGAAAACAATGAATTCTGCAGTGGCAAATTTCAAGAGTAACGTAGGTACGATTCGCGTCGATGATGGTGAATTGTACGTCAAAGAAGCAACCGTCGATGCTGGTCCGGTGTTGAAACGCTGGAGACCAGGATTTCGTGGCACCGCGGACATGATTAGAAGAAGAACCTGCCACATCAAGATAATCGTCGACTCCTACAAACCAATCGAGAAAAAGGGAGGCTAATGGGTCAGAAAACACATCCGATCGGATTCCGTTTGGGCATCACAAAGGACTGGAAATCCAAGTGGTTCGATCAGCAGAATTATGGAAAGCTCGTTTCGGAAGATTATTCGATCCGCCGTTACCTATACCAGAGGCTATCTGATGCAATGCTCTCAGACATCATAATCAGAAGGCTTTCTAATCGTGTAATAATTTCGATCTATACGGCGCAACCCGGTAAGGTTATAGGCAAAGGCGGTGAAGAGATCAAGAAACTCCGCGAAGAGATTAAGAGTCTAATCGATAAAGATGTTGCGATCAATATCGAAGAGATCAGGATGCCGGAGCTCGATGCGTTTCTGGTTGCGCAGAATATCGCTCGCCAGATCAAACAGAGGATCTCGCATCGGCGCGCGATGAAACGAGCAATCATCTCGGCAATGAAGATCGGCGCTCGCGGCATAAAGGTTGCCTGTTCCGGCCGGCTCGGCGGCTCGGAGATCGCCCGTACCGAATGGTATCCTGAAGGCAGAGTACCGCTACAGACAATTGATGCGGATATCGACTACGCCTGCTCGACGGCGTTCACGATCTATGGCACGGTCGGCGTCAAGGTCTGGATCTACAAGGGAGAAACCCACTAATGCTCGAACCAAAGAAGATCAAGTACCGAAAGCACCACAGAGGCCGCCGCAAGGGGAAGGCAACCAGCGGTAATTCCATCGCGTTCGGCGAGTACGGACTCGTCGCCCTGGAGCCAGCATGGGTAACGGCCCGTCAAATCGAGGCATCGCGTGTTGCCATTGCTCATCAAATGAAAAAGGGCGGTAAACTCTGGGTAAGGATATTCCCGGACAAACCGGTCACGAAAAAACCCGCCGAAACCAGAATGGGTAAAGGTAAGGGTGCACCCGAGTTCTGGGTGAGCGTTGTGAAGCCCGGGCGTATCGTATTCGAATTGGAGGGCATGGCTACTGATGAAGCGCAACATCTACTGAGGCTCGCTGCCAACAAATTGCCGATGAAGACAAGATTTGTGAAAAGGGAAGCTGGTGTCAAATATGAAGGTTTTTGAGATCAGAGAGAAAACGCGCGAAGAATTGATTGACATGCTCAATGGGCTGAACCGCGAGCTATTCAACCTGCGCCTGCGTCGAGGTACTCAAGAGCTGCCAAACCCTCTGAGATTACGCACGCTGCGCCGGGATATAGCACGTATTAAGACAATACTGCGTGAAGATGAAATGGGCACAAGAAAACTACTCGAACCGAAGAAAGTGGCAACCAAAGCTAAGAAAGGAGAAAAAGGTGCGTAGAAGGAGAACCGGCGTAGTCACCAGCGACAAATCCAATAAGACCATTGTCGTAAGGATTACCACTTATGACAAACACCCCCTCTACAAGAAATACGTACGCAAGCGGACAAAAGTCTACGCCCATGACGACAAGAACGAATACAAAACCGGTGATAAAGTCCTGATCGAACAGACCAGGCCGATCTCGAAATTGAAACGGTGGCGTGTCATCAGGAGAATCAAGTGATCCAGATCTACTCCCGGTTGAAAGTCTGCGACAACACAGGTGCCCGAGTAGCAATGTGCATACGCGTCAGCGGTAGCTCGAGAACACGCTATGCATACATTGGCGATATAATCAATGTCTCGATAAAAGACGCCATGCCCAACGCGCCGGTCAAGAAGGGCGACAAAGGCAAGGCGGTTATCGTAAGGACAAAAAAGGAATATCGCCGCATAGACGGTTCATATGTCAGGTTCGACGACAATGCATGTGTACTCATCACCGAGCAGAAAGAACCGAAGGGGACGAGGGTCTTCGGACCTGTTGCACGGGAACTCAGGGAAAAAGGATTCACGAAGATTATGTCGCTGGCAAGCGAAGTAGTGTGAAAAGAGAGTGAGCAAATGATCGACGAGAAGAAAAAGAACAAAAGAACGAAATTCCACGTAAGGAAAAACGATCTTGTCGAAGTGATTACCGGCGAAGAGAGAGAGAGACGCGGGCGTGTGCTCGAGATCATTCCCGCAAAAACCATGGCGATCGTAGAGGGCGTGAATCTTGTAAAGAAACATCAGCGGGCACGCTCCCAGGCGAAACCATCTGGCATCGTCACCGTACCTGCTCCGGTGCATATTTCCAATCTTATGTTGATCTGCCCAAAATGTGGGAAGAAGGCCAAAGTGCGCATGGAGAAGATTGAGAATAAACGCGTGAGAATATGCAAGAAATGTGGAGAAAGCCTTGAATAAGAAGAAAGAAGAGAGCTACAAACCGAGGTTGAAGCGATTTTTCGTCGATGAATTGAGGCAAACACTGGTCAAACAGCTGAGTTATCAAAATAAGTATCAAGTTCCGCAACTCAAGAAGATCGTCATCAATGTCGGGCTCGGGGAAGCGGTGAATGATCCGAAGATTCTTGAGATCGTACGCGATGATCTTGCCAGAATAACGGGACAGATCCCGGTACAGACACGGGCCAAAAGACCGATCTCTAATTTCAAGATACGCAAGGGCATGGTCATCGGTCTTAAGGTCACGCTCAGAGGAGCTCGAATGTACGAATTCTTTGATCGCTTCGTGAACTTCGCTGCGCCGAGGATCAGGGATTTCCGCGGTTTTTCAAGAGATTCTTTCGACGGACGGGGTAGCTACAATATCGGCTTGTCTGAGCAGACAATATTCCCCGAGATAGAATATGATAAGATCAAGAAAGTATTCGGGATGGACATTGCAATCGTCACTTCAGCGAAAAAAGATGAGGATGCCCTCGCATTACTTGAGGGAATGGGTATGCCTTTTGAGAGAAAGAAATAAAGGAGCGGAATGGCAACGTTAGCGTTGATAAATAAACAGAAGAAAGAACCCAAATATAAAACCAGGAAATATAATCGTTGTTTCAGATGCGGAAGGGCTCGCGCCTACTACCGTAAATTTGGATTATGCCGTATCTGCTTTCGTGAACTTGCCCTCAAGGGTGAAATACCAGGCGTCAGAAAGGCGACCTGGTAAAACTCTGCGCTGAAGCGCAGAGAAATCCGAAGCACTAAATCCTAAGTACTAAACAAATTCTAATACCCAATCTCCAATTCACAAAACACGGTTTGTAATTTTTAGATTTGAATTTTGGTATTGTCTAGGATTTGGAAATTTGAATTTAGGATTTTAACTTTGATTCACTATGTGAATCAAAGTTCGCTCCTTCCTTCCAGTGCCCTCGAAAGCGTTGTCGTGTCAGCGAGGTCGAGATCGCTTCCCATGGGCAGACCGCGGGCGATCCTCGTCACCTTTACGCCGAGCGGCCTGATCAACTTTGCGATATAGATAGCAGTTACATCACCCTCGGTCGTCGGATTTGTGGCAATGATCACCTCGGTGATCCTATCACCCTTGATCCGCGCGATCATGGAATCTATGCGCAAATCCTCCGGACCGATGTTGTCTATGGGCGATATGACGCCATGGATGACGTGATAAAGCCCCCGATATTCACTCGTCTTTTCAATGACCATGATATCGGATGGCTGTTCGACCACACATATCTTGTCCTTTTCGCGCCCTTCGTCGATGCAGATCTCGCATGGATTCTTTTCGCTCAGGTTGTGACAGACCGAACATTCCTTGAGTCTCGTACGGGCTTTCACAATGGCATCAGCGAGTTGTTGCACTCTCGTTGTATCCATCTTCTGCAAATAGAAAGCAATACGCTGCGCTGATTTCCGGCCAATGCCCGGTAACCATTGCAGTTTTTCGATAAGATCAGCCATCAAAGCCATGACACATTCTATCGAAATAACGGGGCAAGTCAACAGCGTGTAGAATATCTTGATTTCGGAACCCTATAGACTATAATAAATCGTACACATCTCCACTGATTAGGTTTTAGATTATTCACAGAAAGGAGTGTAAGATGAAGATCAAGTTTCTTGGCCACGCTTCTTTCCTTA
>JBFEPB010000059.1:0-7227 GCA_041550295.1 bacterium
CAAAAGTCTTTAATTCAATATCGGAAGAGGGTGTCCGGCTGTCTGCCAATGCACCGGTACGGCGATTAATCGGATAGCGACGGTGAATGCCGCATATCGCCACCGGTTCGGTGCCGGGTTTGAAATAGTCCAGTATGTCGACCTTACGCTGGATTCTGGGTATGCCTAGCACGGCCATGACGATGAATACGACACTGACCGCGATGGCGATTCTTGCATATTTTTGCAGTCCCTGGCTGAACTTGCGAAAAATCGCGTGAGGCATTCCGGCTGACCGTTTTCGGCTGCGTTCAGTGGTATCCATCAGAGAAACCACTGCCGGTACAAACGTGACCGATATTATGTACGCAAAGAGGACACCGCATGTGGCAAAGATGCCGAACTCTCGTATCGTGGTCAGGTAAGATCCGAATACAAAAGATACAAAACCGACCATAGTGGTGAAGGCAGCGAGCGTTACCGGCAGTATGACCCGGGAGAGGGATTGTGCATGCTGCTGAAAGCGTGCTCTTGGATCGATAGGTTCTCTTGGACCCTCACCGAGCCGGCTGATGACATGAATGCTGTAGGCACTGCCTACTGCAAAGAGAATTACCGGAATAATATCGGAGACGATCGATACCGCGACGTTCAACATGGACATCAGGCCTAATGTCCAGACCGTGCTCATACCGACGGCGATCACCGGTAAGGTCACTCCGTGCAATGACCGAAAACTCACAAACAAGATGATAACGATCAACAGCGCAACCAGCGGCAGGAGGATCATCAGATCGTTGATGATCATATTACTGATCTCGTGCATCATGGAGGGGACACCGGCGAAGTAGGTTTTTGCGTCGATATCGTTTTGCGCAACGATGCGCTTTATCTGTCGTGCGATACCTATCTCATCGGCGTCCTGCCGGAGCCGGCAGATGATCAATGCCGCCTTTCCATCCTCAGATAGCAAGCGGCCGCGATACATGTCCTTGGACATCGCATACTGCTTCAGATCGGACAACTCCTGCTCGCTTGTCGGAAGGTTGTACTGATCGATCAATCTACCGATCTCGATGCCATCCTCTCCTGCTTTTATGTCAAGCACATTGGTGATGCTCATGACATATGACACACCGTCGATAGTCTTGAATGCGGTAGTCAGGTCATTGATATCACTGATCGCCCGGGCATCGAAAATATCATCGGCTTCCAGAGCAACAAGCGCAAGAAGATTGCCGCCGTATTCTATTCCGATTTTATCGAAGAGCTTTACCACCGGGTCCTGTCGAGGCAGGTAGCTCGTAAGATCCGGATTGATCTTCATGAATCTGATGAAATAGCCGAGTACGATGGTGATGACGATCATCACCAGAATCACTAACCTTCGGCGTTGCACTATGAATTCCGAGTATCTTTCAAGCATAATCTCCTTTCCGAATAATGGACTAAATCAGTTTTTTGGTCGAATGAGACCAAAAAAATTATCTCTTCATGATTCCGTTGAAAAGTATTCCAAACAAGCTGTTGATGCCATCCTTCATCTTCGAAATATCTTTCTGCATTGCCCAGTCGTATTCCAGTCCTTTCATGGTCGTGACAATCGCGTAGGCATAAAGATCGAGGTCCTTGACAACAAAGATATCACGATCCACACCCTCCTGTAGTATCTTCTTGATGGTCATGAGCTCCCAGTTGTCATATTTCTTGCGGAGTTTCTGAATGAAAGCATAATGTTCAAGATATTCATCCTGAAAAGCGCTGTAGAAATTCGCGACACGGTTGAGTATTTCCATTCTTTTTATCGTGTACGTGCGTAGTTTCTCCTGTGGAGTCTCTGCCTTTTGTAGCGCATTAGCCATCTCTATTTCCACGATGTTACCTTCCTTTTCAACAACCGCCTGAAAAACCTCTTCTTTGCTCTTGAAGTAGTGATAGAGCGAACTCTTTGCCTTTCGAGCGGCCTGAGCGATTTCGTCCATCGTTGTCTTGCGAAATCCATACCGGCCGAATACCTCTCTAGCTGCACTGACTATGATTTCGCGGACTTCATTATTCGATGAAACCATGATTTCCTCCCATTTTAGAACTTTCGACCATTTTGGTTTTTTGGTCCACGAGTATATTATATTGAAAGTAGGGGATCTGTCAAGGTACGTTGTCGTTCAATCGAGGGCTTTGTCGATTATGCCGCCACCGAGTACCAGGTCATCCTGATAGAAAACAACCGACTGACCGGGTGTGATGGCCCATTGTGGTTTGTTGAAACGAACCTTTACGCTGTACTGATCTATGGGTTCGACGCAACCTTTGCTGAGAGGCGAAAAATAACGTATCTTTGCGGTTACTTCGAGATTGCGGTCCAGAGTGTCGAACGGAATGAAATTGAGATCTGTAGCGATCAGCCCGCGTTTGAATACGTGTTTTCTACTGCCCACATGTATTGTGTTGTTATCTGCATCGATCCGTGTAACGTAGTACGGCTGTTTATGACTGATGCCAAGGCCATGACGTTGTCCTATTGTGTATCGAACAATTCCCTTGTGCTGGCCTACAATTTTACCCTGTTCATTGACGATCGGCCCTGATGGCTGCCCCAGCGATTTTGTCAAGTGAGACGCGTAATCGCCGTCAGTGATAAAGCACACATCCTGGCTTTTCGCGCGTTGCGCGGTTGGCAGTCCATACTTGCGTGCCATTTCACGTACTTGATCTTTTGTGTATCCGCCGAGCGGCAGCATCGTTCTGGATAGCTGCTTCTGGTTCAGCTGGTATAGAAAATATGATTGTTCGTTCTTGTCTATTCCTCTCTTCAAGAGATATCGTCCGTTCTTTTCCTCAATGCGTGCATAATGTCCGGTAGCGATACCACTGCATGATTTCCCAGTTCTCTGCAATAGCAGGTCGAATTTCAGTAATTTGTTGCAGAGCACACACGGATTCGGGGTTCTTCCCCGACTGTATTCGTCGGCAAAATTATTCATGATCAGTTGTTCAAATTCATGTCTGAGGTCGACGTGGTGGAAGGGAATACGCAGATCCTGGGCAACACGGGCAGCCAGTTCGACGTTTTCCTGCTTGATTCCCTCAAATAGCATGATCGCGGCTTCGATCTCGTATCCAGTCTCCTTGAGCAGTGCGGCCGCGGTCGAAGAGTCGACACCGCCGCTCAGCGCGACGAGTATCCGCTTTCCATTATCATACATCCTGTATCTTTTCACTCGAGTTCCATAGTAGCGCAAAAGACAAGTGGCGTCAAGTGCATTCATTGTTGACTTCTCTTTGTTTTTCATGTAATATTCAAGATGAGATTTCCGCTGGGACGGCCGATTATCGAGAATACACGGCTCGAATTCATCAACCTGAACAATGTGCTTACGGCATGCAAGAGAGAACGGGCACACCGCATCGTTGGTTATATCGCCATATTCTATCATGATATTTCCGAATTGATCTTCCTGAATCAGGGGGAACCTTTTAATGCAGCGCGAATAAGCCCAGATAAGAGGGAAATAGTGCCCATCGGTGAAATAGTAGAGAAAGCCAAGAAAGCGACATCGGGCACTCTGAGCGAGTACGCAACCGATGAAATCCTGCTGAAGTTGATCATTTCATCGGTTACGTTGCGCCCCTTGAAGAGTGCCGTCGATCTTGCGAGGATCCAACCCAGGATATTCATCGAAAAATTGAAGAATACCAAGTTCAACGGATTCATCTGGATGAGACTAGGACTTGATGAATCGTTTGTGTATTTCGAGCAGGGCGTCGTACCTGGTTGCTACATTGCCGGGCGTCCGGGAGTAGCATCGGAAGATGAGATCTATCCGATTCTATTGAAGCCCGAGACCAAGGTCGCGGTTTTCGACCGGATCGAGAAGGCAGTTGCCGAACAAGCAACCCCGGCCCAAGTCGACATGTTCTGCAAGATCTTTACCGCGTTGCTGAAGGCGTATGCGCATCCATTGGGTCAATCCCTGGTTCTACGCACTGCTCTGGTGTCGAAAACTACTGCTCAAAGGGAATTTCCTTTTATTGAGAAATTCGACGTTGACCCTGATCTGACCTTCCGCGGTGAAGTCGTAGCCGAGCCAAAATCATTTGCTCAAGGTATGGCCCGCATGTTCGACCTCATCTGTGAATCCTTTTCGACTTTTCTGGGTAAGGAGAGCGAATTGATCGCTCGGAAGATACTGACCGACTACCGTTTCGCTCTTAAGACGATGCAGTTTTTTGACCACACGAAGTTAAAGATTTAATGCCTCTTTTCGTAGTTGCTACACCGATTGGAAATATGAAGGACATTACTCAGCGGGCAATAGAAACCCTGCAGGATGTGGATCTTATTGCCTGTGAGGATACAAGGCGAGCCGGTATGTTGCTGAAGAGACACAGCATAAAGAAAAAGCTGTTATCTTATTATGAACAGAATGAGAGGAGCAGGGTACCGCAGCTTGTTGCCTGGATGCTGGCGGGAAAGAAAGTCGCTTTGATCGTCAATGCGGGTACGCCACTCATGTCGGATCCGGGGTATTTATTGATTAGAGAGGCCATCAAACAGGGCATCGATGTTCGATCGATTCCGGGTCCATCAGCGATAACGGCGGCCTTGACCGTTTCCGGGCTGCCGACTCACAGATTTGTCTTTGAAGGTTTTTTGTCGAAAAAGAGCGGTCAGCGTAGGAAGATCCTGGAGGGATTGAAAACCGAGAAGCGAACCATGGTCATTTTCGAGTCTTCACAACGACTGGAGCGGTTACTGAAAGAGATTCTTGAAGTCATGGGTGACCGTAGGGTGGTACTATGTCGCGAATTAACCAAGTATCATGAAGAGGTAGTTTATGGATGGGTCAGCACTGCATTTGAAAAGCTGAGTTCGAAAAAAGGAGAATTCACGATAGTGCTAGAGGCGATCAATGACTGAAATAAAGGATATAGGCAGAAGATTTTTTGTGAGACCGATTGTTGCATTACTCATGGCATTGAAAATTCACCCCAATGTGATCACCATAGCGAGCCTTGGACTGGCTGTGATTTCCTTCTTTTTCTATAGAAACGGAATCTTCTGGGCCGGAGGCATATTTCTCTTCTGGTGTGGCGTATTTGATAGTTTTGACGGTGAGATTGCACGGCGGAGAAACTTAATATCGAAACTCGGCAGCTTCCTCGATTCCACTGTTGACCGTATCAATGAATTCATAGTCTATTTTGGTCTCTTTTTTTATTATCATGATATAGGTGATCATACACAGTTCTGGATCATAATTGCGATGTTCGGGTCAATGATGGTTAGTTATACGCGTGCTCGGGCAGAGGGATTGGGTATTTCGCCTCAAGTAGGTATTTTCGAGCGGTTCACCAGGATCGTCCTGCTGCTTGCCGGATCCTTCTTGGGCCCACGTCTGATGCCTTATGTTATTATCATTCTTGCGATCGGAACGATTCAGACCATGGTGCAGCGCATCATTTATGTGAAAAAAGAATCACACCGAGATTGATCAGAGAAAAGATATTGGAAGAAATACAGGACGGCAGAGAAAGGGTGCTGCTGGTATCGGTGGTCGATTCCAACCGGGAACGCTGGCGCGTGATCCAGTCACTGGATGAACTAGCCAGTCTGACCAGAACGGCAGGAGGTGTGGTAATCGAAAGCCTGATGCAAGTCAGGCGCAGGTTCGATCCGGCGACCCTGCTGGGTATAGGGAAGGCCAGGGAGCTGGCTTCGGTCAGCGAGAAACTGAAGATCGAACTTCTGATCTTTGATACTGAGCTTTCCGCAGCACAGATAAGAAACATTGAGGATATTGTGAACGTGCGGGTGATCGATCGAACAACATTGATCTTAGATATCTTTTCAAAACATGCCAGGACCAAAGAAGCCAAGTTACAGGTTGAACTCGCCCAATTGGAATATCGCCTGCCGCGCTTGGTGGGCATTGGTGTGGAATTTTCGAGACTGGGGGGCGGCATTGGTACGAGAGGACCAGGCGAGAAGAAGTTAGAGGTTGACCGTAGACGTATCAAGGACAGGATATCCACTCTGAAAAAACAGCTGAAGAAAATAGAGCATTCGAAGGAAGTGCAAAGGAAAAGAAGGGTCGATATCCCCAAGATCGCTGTTGTCGGCTATACGAATGCTGGTAAGTCTTCGCTGGTGAATGCACTCACGCACTCCAGATTAGCGACTTCGGAACAGTTATTCTCTACGCTGGATTCGAACACAAAAGTGCTTTATGTGCCTCCGAAATACAAGATGCTGATAAGCGATACTGTGGGCTTTCTGAAAAACCTCCCGCATGGTCTCATCGCATCTTTTCGCGCGACTCTTGCTGAGGTACTGGAAGCCGATATGTTGATCCATATCGTTGATGCCACATCCGAGGACCTCGAGGAAAAAATAGTAACCGTGAATAACGTGCTGGAAGAGATACAGGCTGACATCAAACCGCGATTGCTGGTTTTTAACAAAATCGATCGGCTGTTCGATGAAGAGAAAGAACGCTACCAGCGCAGATTCCCGGATGCGATGTTTGTCTCAGCGGTGAAAGATGTCGGTCTCGACCCACTCAAGCAAGAACTGCGTGCCCACTTTTTCAGGTCGTGAGCAAGGTGTAGCATCTTGACCGCTTGCGGTATTCTGCTATAATAAAAAGTGGGCGATTATCTCGATGACGTAGTCGGTCAGGAGACGGTAAAGAAATTCATCCGGACCTCAATAAGGAAAGATAATCTCTACAATCTCCTTTTTATCGGTCCGCGCGGTGTCGGAAAGCGGATGATGGCTTTTGCTCTGGCAAAGAGCCTGGGGTGCGCCCCGGGTTCACCGAATTTTTTTCTCATCACCCCGATCCCTTCAAGAATAAAAGACAAAGACGAGAAGATCTACGAGTACTCGAAGAAGTACCTCCCTGAAAACCCTGTGGTGGAAACAGAAGATCGAACTTCAATACTGATTCGGCAGATTAGAAACCTGGATGAACGTTTGATACACATGCCCAGCGCAAATACAAAGCGCGTCGTCCTGATCCTGGAGGCCGATCAAATGACCGATGAAGCAGCAAATTGTTTCCTGAAGACGCTTGAGGAACCACCGGTGGATACGATATTCATACTGACGAGCTCAAGACCCGAATACGTGCTGCCAACGATACGCTCACGATGCCGTATCGTTCCTTTCGGCTATCTCAAGGCAGAGCAGATAGAGGAAATCGTCTACGATGGAACCGATGATTTTCTGCTGGGTAGTGCCGG
>JBFEPB010000060.1:0-7208 GCA_041550295.1 bacterium
AAATCGGTTTTTGGATGAAGAGAACCTGAATGCCGCCGTTCCACTGTTACTCGAAATCGTTGGTGAGGAGGAATTCAACCACGATGCGCCGTTGACCCTTGCGCGGTTGTACTATGAGAACGGTGATGACGATAGAGCGCGGCAGATGTATGAAAGGGCTATGGACATTGCTTTGCGAATAGATAATAAAGATCTTGTGTTCTCGATATATGAGGAAATAGAGGCAAAGCAGTATTTGAAAAGACTTTCGGAAAAAACATTGTACAGACTGGCGGTGGCCTATGAAGGTTACGGTCAATATGAACAGGCAGCGAAATTGTATGGTCTGCATATCCAGGTCTACCGTACCAGCCCGGTGAGGCCCAAGGCGATTTATCGGCTGCATTTGCTGTTCAAAAACAGCCTGAAGGATGAGACAAAGGCCGGTCATGCAATGGCTTATCTGCGCAAGGAATATCCAGAATGGCTGCATGGTTAAGGTGGTCTATCGGTCTAGCTTAACAGGTATTTTATTGAGGCCATTGAATGTGCTTGCATATCATGCTCAAGTGTTGTATATTAGACTATGAGCGACCAGTTTAAACCGCCGCCGTTCAATTATTGTGACTATCGTTGTGACCGCTGCGATGAGCAGGCGAACTGCCGGGTTTACAAAGACAGTCAGGAAAGACTTCTCGAACACTATCGTAAGGGCGAGGACCCATACGACCCTGAAGTATTCATGAACGATTTGAAAGAGATCTTCGGTCGAACAGAAAGAATGATCAGAAAACTCGCCCAGGAACAAGGTGTTGACCTGGAACAGGGTGATGAAGAACCACCCGAGGTCGACCCAACAGAGTACGTGGTTTATTGCCTCGCGTACAAATATTTCGAAAAGGCCAATGCATTCATAAAATTGTTGGAAAAAAGCGGTATGCCAGAGGGTGTCAGAAATGCTTATGATGACCTTGTCTGGTATCACTCCCTCATCGCGGCTAAATGCGGCAGGCTGGTTGCCGGGTTCGCTGATGATTATCGTGATGAAGAATTCACTAATGCCGAGGAGCAGGGTACGATCAAAGTAATACAGAAAGGAATAATATTGTCCAAACAGGCCCTTGAGACCATGTTGAACGAGTTGCCCGAGCAGATGTATGTAGTTGCAGAACTCCTCGAAACCTTGAAACAGCTTGAAAAACAGCTGGATATCGACATCCGACAAAAAGCATAGCACAAATATAAATGGCGTGATCTGCGCGCGGATGTATTGGTTGTCATAGCGGTAAAACCGAACAGCCAGTGCATTGTCAAATGAATGAATTCAGGTATAATATATTATGGGCGCGTCGAGTGCAAGTAGACTACTGAGAAAAGTTGAGGCGACGATCGAGGAGCATCGTCTACTCGACGGTGTGTCAAAGGTGATGATTGCGTTCTCAGGAGGTCCGGATTCAACATGTCTCCTCGATGTGTTACACTGTATCTTTCGTGATAGAATCGAATTTGAAATGGTGTATGTGAATCACGGTTTGCGACCGAGGGGTGAATTGCAGCGCGAAGAAACCAAAGTCAGGAGCTATGCCAAGCGATATAAGATACCATGCACGATCATTCCGGTTAGGGTCAGGAGCGGGGGGCTCGGTTTGGAGGCCGCTGCGAGAAGGGCGCGTTACGATGCTCTTCATACTCACCTCGAGAAAACGGGAGCCGAACGCATTGCACTGGGACACAACCTTGATGACTTTGTAGAAACGTTTCTGCTCAACATGGTGCGTGGCAGCGGAATGTCCGGCATGAAGGCGATTCCAGTGAAGCGGTTGCCATATATCAGACCATTGCTGTACTGCAGGAAAGCAGACATCTTGAATTACGTGAAGGCACGGCGGCTAAGCTATGTTATGGATAGGACTAATCTCTCACTGGAATACCGTCGTAATCTGATAAGACGAAGGATATTGCCTTTTCTACTGAAACTGAATCCAGAAATACATGAAGCGATCAGGAGGGAGTCGCAGATCTTGAAGTGCGACGATGAATACATATGGGTGCAGGCGCTGAAGGCTTATAAAAAGACGGTGCGGTTAGAAAAAGGCTGTGCTGTCCTTGACATTGGCAGGCTCAAGCGGTATAATAAAGCTGTTGCGATTCGGTTGGTCATGAAGGCGGTTGAAGAACTGAGTGGAAGTCTCGATGGATATGAAAGTAAACACTACCATTCAATTTACGGTCTTACGAATAGGGAATGCAGTAAAAAAGTAAATTTGCCAAAGGGTCTTTATGCCCAGCGTGAATACAGCAACATAGCGATCGGCCGGGAAAGAGCAGCACGCACTTTCAAGATACCTGTTGATATTGAAAGAGGGCGTTTGGCAGTAGGTAATTGGTTGTTGAAGATGCGGGTTGAGAAAGGGCGCGGCAGGGTAGACGTTGCTGAAAATCGCGAAGTCTTTGATCTAGAGAGGCTCGCATTGCCGCTGTACGTTAGAAACAAGAGGCCTGGTGATGTTATTGAGAGCAAGGTGGGTAGGAAGAAATTGAAAAAAATCTACAGTGAGCAAAGAATTCCACCTCGAGAACGTGGTAGCACTCTGTTGCTCTGCGATCAGAGAGGAATTCTTTGGGTCATTGGTTTTGTGCGCGCTTACCGTGGATTCGTAAGCAGTAGAACAAGAAAAAAATTGGCAGTGGAATTTGAACGTATTGATTAGGGAAGAAGATATAAACAAGAAAGTTAATGAACTGGCGGAGCGGATAAATGCAGATTACAGGGATCGAAAGCCTGTCTTGATCGGTGTGTTGAAGGGCGCTTTTGTTTTTCTCGCTGATCTACTGAGAGAGATAGACATCACCGTTGAAGTTGATTTCCTGTCGATACGTAGCTATAATGGAACAGAATCGAGTGGGATCGTTCGGATTACACATGATCTGTCTCTGAACATTGAGGATCGTGACGTGATCCTGATTGAGGATGTTATTGATACCGGGCGTACGGTCAATTACATACTTGAGAATCTGCGCACGCGCAGACCGCGCAGTCTAGTCGTTTGCTCATTGTTGAACAAGAAAGAGAGGCGCGTGATAGACGTACCGTTGAAGTATG
Source organism: bacterium (assembly GCA_041550295.1). Lineage (GTDB taxonomy): Bacteria > Hydrothermota > Tepidihabitantia > SM23-42 > SM23-42 > SM23-42. Next base: position 3,083 of record JBFEPB010000060.1, read on the forward strand.
TAGGTTTTACAATCCCGGGTTTGTTTGTTGTCGGGTATGGTCTGGATCTCGACAACAGATACCGGAACCTGAAATATATAGGAGTTTTAGATGATAAATAAACCGCCGACGAAGCGGAATGCATTGACCACGATATTGGTGTGGGTGCTCATAATCGCTATTCCTTTGTATATTGTGCTGCAGTTTTCAAACCGCGGCGGGAAGAGTGCCGAAATTCCGTATTCGTTGTTTCTTCAGGAATTACGCCAGAAAAATGTTACCGAAGTCACGATAACCGAGAAATCAATAAAAGGGAAACTCAAGACGCCGATCAACGTTGAGGATAAGGGTGCGTTTTCTGAATTCTCTACGTTAATCCCATTTGATGATCCTGCTCTGACCAATGAACTCGTAAAGTATAATGTTGAAGTCACGGTAAAACAGAAATCGGGCTGGGGTGGAATTCTCGTGAGCGTGCTGCCGTGGTTATTGCTAATCGGTGTATGGGTATTTTTCATACGGCAGATGCAGTCCGGGCAGAACCGTGCACTCGGGTTCGGGCGGAGCCGCGCCAAGGTTCTTCTTGAGAACAGGCTCAACGTGACTTTCAATGATGTGGCCGGAGTAGACGAGGCGAAGGAAGAATTGACTGAAGTGATCGAATTTCTGAAGGCACCGCGGAAATTCACTCGTCTGGGGGGGCGCATCCCGAAAGGAGTTCTCTTGCTGGGGCCTCCTGGTACAGGCAAGACCTTGATGGCGAGGGCGGTTGCCGGCGAGGCAGGTGTACCATTTATCTCCATAAGTGGTTCGGACTTTGTGGAGATGTTTGTCGGCGTTGGTGCATCGCGTGTAAGGGATCTGTTTGACCAGGCGAAGAAGAATTCACCCTGCATCATTTTTATTGATGAGATCGACGCGGTGGGACGATTAAGAGGCGCCGGGTTGGGCGGCGGTCATGATGAACGCGAGCAGACATTGAACCAATTATTGGTCGAAATGGATGGTTTCGAGGTGAATGAGGGTGTCATATTGATGGCGGCCACTAACCGACCCGATATTCTCGACCCAGCTCTGTTGAGACCGGGAAGATTTGACCGTGTCGTCGTATTGGATCGGCCTGATATCCGCGGACGTCTCGGGATTCTCAAGGTCCATACTCGTAAGATTCCGGTCGACGAAAGCGTGAACCTTGAGGTGCTGGCACGCGGTACGCCTGGTTTCTCAGGAGCAGACCTCTCTAACATGGTCAATGAGGCAGCGCTGCTGGCGGCACGCCGCAACAAAGAGAAAGTGGCAATGACGGAGTTCGAGGATGCAAAAGATAAGATCTTGATGGGCGTTGAACGCAAGAGCCTCCTGATATCTGAGGATGAGAAAAAGCTTATCGCTTACCATGAATGCGGTCATGTGCTTGTTGGCAAGTCATTGCCTGGCATGGATCCGATCCACAAGGTGACGATAATACCCAGGGGTATGGCATTGGGTTTAACCCAGGCATTGCCCATTGATGAGCGCAGAACATATTCGAAAACCTATTGCCTGAACCAGCTGGCGTTCATGCTCGGTGGAAGGGCTGCAGAACAGCTCGTTCTCGGCGACCTCTCGACCGGGGCTGGCAATGATATCGAAAAGGCTACGAAGTTAGCGCGCAAGATGGTATGTGAATGGGGCATGAGTGAGCGGCTGGGACCGCTTACCTACGGAGAGAAGCAGGAAGAGATCTTCCTGGGCCGTGAGATTGGGATGCACCGCGATTATTCGGAGACTACGGCGCGCGAGATAGATGAAGAGGTCAAGCGGATCGTGGATGCTGCTGAATCCAGGGCCGAGTCTATCGTCAAGAAGAATCTCGGTAAACTCAAGACCCTAGCGCAGACTCTTCTTGAAAAGGAAATGTTGTCGGGTGAAGAAATAGATAATATCCTGAAGAATGATCGACAAAAGAAAAATAGAAAAGGCAGTAAGTGATATTCTGATCGCGATAGGGGAGGATCAGAACCGGGAGGGTTTGAAAGACACCCCCCGGAGAGTCGCCCGCATGTACGAGGAGATCTTCTCTGGTGTTCAGAAGGACCCCAGGAAAGAGTTGAAGACATATAAGACTAAGAACGAAGATGAGATGATCATCATCAAGGATATCCCTTTCTACTCGGTGTGTGAGCATCATCTGCTGCCATTTTTCGGCAAGGCTCACGTAGTATATATCCCAAAGGAGAACAAGATTACCGGATTTTCCAGTTTGGTGAGGGTGATCGATGTCATGGCAAGAAGACCTCTATTACAGGAGAGGTTGACCCATGAGATAGCCGATTTTCTGATGGCTAATCTCATACCCATGGGCGTCTTGGTTGTCATCGAGGCCGAACACCTCTGCCTTTCCATGATTGGCGTCAAGAAACCAGGTACGCTGACGGTTACGTCCGCGATTCGTGGCGTCATGCGGTCTGCGGCGACGCGTGCTGAGGCATTATCGCTGATCAAAGGAAAATAGTCTCATCCTACATGTCGGTCAGTCCCTATAGGTGATTGCGGAAATTCAGGAAAGAAGTTGATCGGTCTCTATCAACAGAGCAAAGGGTGAAGCAATTGCTGCGTCGCCTGATCTGCAAATCTTTTGCGCTGTCCTGCGAGTCCAATTACTGAGTTGGACTCTAACTGCACAACATATGCACAAAGATGTTGACAAATATTCAATTATATTTATAATTTGTAGCACAATGAGGAGGTAAAGCCTATGGATTTAGCAAACCTCATTATGCCATTAGGCGTAGTGAGTTATGTACTCATGTTGCTCGCTATTCTGACTGGCACGCGGGTCATTAAGTTGAAAGTGAAACATCACATGTTGATTGCGTTGGTTGCCATCCTGGCTGCGTCATTACATTTCACTATTATTATTTACTACAATTATTTTTAAGGGGATTATTATGAAAATCTTTCTTGCCGCCCTGGCGATATTAGTTGCTGTGCCGCTTGGCGCCCACCCGCCGAAGGGCGTGGAACTGAATTTTGATTTTGAATTTAAGCTTCTCACCGTGGAGGTGACGCACGGCGTTAGTAACGCGGCAAAACACTATATCAATAAGATAGTTGTTGAGGTAAACGGTAGTGAGAAGATTGTGCAGACGTCGACCCGCCAGGTGGATGAGAAAGGACATCAGGCGACGTACAAGATAGTTGATATTGATGAAGGCGACACGATCTCAGTCATTGCGTATTGCAATATATCTGGCCGGAGAAAAACGGACCTGGCAGTGAGTGTAAAGGAAGTACAAGAGGGCACCGAGTGAAGCTACGAGCGGGGAGTGCGGAGTGAAGAAATTTTCTTCTGTTGTATTCCTATTGCTGGTGAGCAATAGCCTGTTTGCGTTTGAGCCGAGTATGCTGAACCTGAAGGTACCATCTTTGCTTGAGGGAAAGTCATTACTTGTCGTGGTACAGCACAGGTTCAGGGGGATTTTGACCGAAGACCCTCTCGAACACTTCTTCGGTCTGGATCTAGGTGCAACTGTTAGCTTCGGTCTCAGGTATGCAGTGGTTCCACGGCTTGAGCTCAATGCAGCATACACAACTCTTGATGGTGAATACAGGGTTGGAGCGAGCTATGCACATCATATGCCAATGTTTTTTCTGAAGGCGCAGGCTGAGGTTGAGTATTTCAGCTTCGAGCGCTTTGATGAACGGTTCGGGAATTTCTTCTGCAACGTCGTACTACAGAGTTATCCGATCTGGAAGATCCTGTCCCCGGTCATCAATCTTGGCTATGACGGTTACAATGAAAAATTCGGATTAGGAGTAGGGCTGCAGGCTGGTTTTGACTGGTGGTTTGGGCCGATCGAGCGTATTAATGTGATCGGTGAATATTTCCCCGTTATACAGTCCGAAGAGGGAATCACCGGGCAGGAAAATTACTTTGCTACGGGTCTGCGAATCGACACCTACGGACACCGTTTCATGTTGCAGGTCGGTAATGGCTGGAATATTGGTCCGAGACGGTTGATGTTGGGTACCGTGACCAATGACCTGTATTTCGGCTTCAACGTTTATCGTTTGCTTAAGTTCTAATAAACCTAAGGGAGGTAATCCATGAAGTTGTTAGGGATTGGTCTTGCAGTAATACTGGCAGCAGCTGTGATGGTTAGCT
>JBFEPB010000061.1:0-7099 GCA_041550295.1 bacterium
ACGAATACGCCGTACGCGGGGGCATTATCGATGTGTTCGAGGCAGATGGATTTCCCGTACGCCTCGAACTATATGGCGACAGAATATTCTCGATACGGAAATTCGACACGCAGACCCAGCGGTCGACAGAAAACATCGAACGGGTGAAGTTAAACCTTGCGAATATCAAGATCCGCCCCAGGCCGCTCGCGCGCTGGCTTACCGGGCAGCATATTCTACTGAGCGAGGTCGATCTGCAATCATCTTTGACATCGATATATATCGTGGACCGCGGCGACATCCAGTATAATTTCAGCGCACCCCGGCCGTATTTCGGCGACTTCAGGGCGCTTGTCTCGGAAATGCAACAAGGAACGCACTCGTTCCGATTTCTAGTGTCGTCCCCGCTCGCCAGAAAATTATGTTCCTTGTTGGGTGAAGTAGAGGTCTATCTTGCGCCACTCGAGAGCGGTTTTGTCGACGATCGTAAGAAGACTGTCTACCTGACGGAAAAAGAGATCTTTGGTTCGCTGAGACGGCGCAAAGTTGTTTACAAGGGACTGTTCGTTGACGATCTGATGGGTTTCAAAGAAATGGACTATGTCGTGCACAGTGACTTTGGCATCGGGCAGTACAAAAAACTTACCCTCATCGAATTTGAGGGAAAGAAGATAGAGTGTCTCGAGATCGCCTATGCCGGCAATGATAAATTGTTTTTGCCGATCGAACGCCTGAACCTTCTCGAAAGATTCGTCGCGACAGACGACCGGCCGCCGCGCCTATCCAAACTCGGTGGCGAACTCTGGTTGCGAACAAAAAGACGGGTCCGGAAGGCAACCGAACGCCTGGCCATTGAATTGCTGAAACTGTATGCCCGCAGAATGCAAGAGCAGGGCTATGCCTTCTCCCGTGATTCCAGCGAAATGGAGGCTCTGGAAACGACCTTTCCCTATGAAGAAACTCCAGACCAATTGCGCGCCATCGACGATGTGAAGAGAGAAATGGAGTCATCCAGGCCGGCCGAGAGATTGATCTGCGGTGACGTAGGCTACGGAAAGACCGAGATCGCACTGCGCGCATCGTTCAAGGCGGCGCTCGACAGCAAGCAGACAATGCTGCTCTGCCCGACGACGCTACTTGCGTTCCAGCACTATAACACGTTCAAGACCAGACTCGATCCTTTTCCGATTCGAGTTGAAATGGTATCAAGATTCCGTAAAAAAGAAGAATTGATCAATATCATAAACGATTTGGCGGACGGCAGGATCGACATTGTCATTGGTACACACCGCCTGCTACAGCCTGACATAAGATTTCACGATCTCGGCCTGCTGGTCATCGATGAAGAACAAAGATTCGGCGTGGGTCAAAAAGAGAAGATAAAGAACCTGAGACCAGGAGTGGATGTGATATATCTGTCGGCAACGCCGATACCAAGAACCCTTTACATGGCGTTATCCGGACTGAAAAACATCTCCAACATCCACACTCCCCCGATCGGGCGCAAAGATGTAGCAACGCACATCATTCATTTTGATGAAGAAACGATCGAGGAAATAATCCGCCGTGAACTCGACCGGCACGGACAAGTCTATTTCGTGCACAACCGTATACAGACTATCGAAACGGTTCGCAGCAGACTACACAACATCATCCCGGACCTCAGTATCTGCCTGCTGCACGGGAGAATGCGCGAGGACATCACTGCCAAACGCATGGTCGAGTTCATTCAGGGGAACTACGACATTCTCCTTTCGACCGCGATCGTAGAATCCGGGCTCGATATCCCCAGGGTTAATACGATCATTGTCGACCAGGCACACAAATTCGGTCTTGCCGATCTACATCAACTACGCGGGCGCGTTGGACGAGGAGAACTGCAGGGGTACGCCTATTTCATTGTACCAACTCACGCCCGGATAACTGAAGAAGCGAACAAAAGACTGGGCGCCCTGGTGTCATACACATCACTGGGTTCGGGTTTTCGGATCGCGCTCCGCGATATGGAGATAAGAGGAGTCGGCAATCTACTGGGACGCGAACAATCCGGACACTTGAACTCGATTGGCTATCACCACTACATAAGATTGTTGAGCGAATCAGTCAATGAGTTGCAGGGTAAGAAAGTCGTTCACGAACCGGTTCTTGATCTCAAATTGGATGCGTATTTCCCGGATGAATACATCTCCAGTGCTTACGAACGCACGGCCCTGTACAAGCGGTTGATGGACATCGAATCACAACACGAGATCGAGACCATTAAGGAAGAGATCGTCGACCGGTTCGGCAGATATCCGATGGAAGTGGAGAATCTCTTCACCCTTTCTGCCGTCCGAGTGAAAGCCAAAGCATTGGGTGCATCCGAAGTCGTGCGTCAGGGTGAGCAGTTCATTTTCTTCAGAAACGGTAGTATAGTGGATAAAAGCGGTTGACTTTGTATTACTTCGTAGTTATAATCGACCAAAAGGAGGAACAGTGGAAAAGAAATTCATGACGTTGAGAACGATTTCTGTGATACTCAAGATCGTCGCCTGGGTAATCGCGGCTTTGACCGTCATCGGATTTATCGCCTTCCTCGTCGGAGGTGCCGCACTTGCACAATTCGGTGGACGTTACGGTGGAGTAGGTTCACTCGGACCGTTTGGAGCAGTCGGGATTGCGTTCTATATCTTGGTAATCGGCGCAATCTGGTTCCTCAGCATACTTGCCGGAGCAGAGTTGATACTAGTAATACTGGCGATCGAAGAAAATACACGGACCTGCAAACCAGCCAGCTAAGTAACCCAGAACCTTTGAGGAAAGAACCCAAAGGTTCAAGAGAACCGATCACGCACGACCGTTGTGTCCTTTTTTACCGTTCAGGAAAAAGAAAGTGGAAAGTCAAAGCGAAAAGCAACATCATTATGGTAAGTCGCAAATATGTAATGCCGCCCAGACCAAAGAGTGCGTTATTTGAAGTTGCAACACGGGATATCACACCCAGCGCGATCAAGACTATTGCTGCTGCCAGCGCAACGTACTTGAATACCTTCATTGCCTCCTCCTTTGTGGCATCAAAAAAACACTACACCCTGAGCATACCTACAGTGAGAACTCCTTTTTTAATGACTCGACTGCGCTCGCTCCCTTGTCCTCTCGGACAACAATACTGAGCGCGGAAAGCGAAGCGCTTATCATTTCAATATTTATTCCGTTCTCGGATAAGATTTTAAATATCTTACCCGCAACGCCGGGTGTAGTTGCCAACTTCGCTCCATACATGCTGATAAGCGCACAATCCCTGTCCACCAGGATATCCTGAGCACCGAAACTGCTCTTTATATTCTCCAGAATATTGACTACGTCATCAAGATCAACTTCGACCACGGCAAATGAGATATCGGCACGTTTTCGCCCGATAGAGCTCGTTGATATCAATTCAACATTCAAACCATGCTCACCCAGTGCGCTAAAAACTTCGGCAGCAACACCGTAACGGTCCGATACACCGTGTAAAGTGACCTTGGCAATTCCGCTGTTGTACTCAATTCTGTCAATCATGTCAACGACTCCTCAAATCATCGAGCAATGATGAATTTCTCCACTACATCATCGCTTGAATTGTCAGCCTCGACGTACACCTTTACGATATAAACACCGTTACTAATCTCATCACCAAAATTGTCACGCCCGTTCCAGAAAACCTGGTTGTACCCTGCATCACATGAGACGTTATTGATGGTCTTTATCAAACGTCCTGCGATCGTGAATATTTTCAAGTTTGCAAGACCTGAGCGCGAAAGCATGAAAGTAAACCATAGTCCTTCTTCGGTCCTTACTGGATTCGGGTAGATTAAAAAATCGCTGATCGCCACCTGACCGTATAACTCAGTCCTCAGAACAACACGCTGAACGGTCTGGTTAAAATTATTATCCACGACATTGATCGTCAGCGTATCAAGCGCCTCTGGCAGTTCAATACCGACAACAAATTCCCCGTTTGTGAATGAGTTCTTGTCATAGTAGAAATAGTCACGGAGATCAACCTTGCTGTCGATATTGTTATTTATGTACATATAGAAACCATTTGTACTCTCGACCGAATACAGCAAATTGATCCCACTGCTGTCGGCAACACGTCCGGTCAAAACAAACTTGTTATCCACCCAATCGTTATCCTTCAATTCCCTGCCGCCCGAATAGAGGGCAACTTCAGGGCCCGTAGCATCGGTCGAGGGCAAAGCAGAACCATAGATACGGATCGAATCAAGCATGCCGCTTCGGTCTCCGTATATGCTACTCATCTTAATAACCGGAAGATTGACGGTGGAAACCCGGGGCGTAATGATCACTGCGGTATCGACATCCCAGTAACCCAAGTAGGCATCCTTGCCATCAATGTAGTATCCATAATCGACCCAGGAACTGGTACCTATCTGCACCGAACGAAATACCCAACCGCTGATCCGGTCAGCCGTGCTCGCATCGAACTTCTCGATATGGGTAGTATCTCGAACAAAGGCCTTCAGATGAAAACGATTGTTGTCGGCTACAACAGAAAGCTTGTCCACCGGCCTTATCGAATCCGGAGAAGCAGAAAGATGCATTGCCTGATACATTTTGCGGAACTTCGTAGCCGGATCGCCGATCAACAAATACTGTTGATACCAGTATCCCTCACGTGCGATCACGCTGCATTCACCCATGGTCAGCGTTGTATCCGGGCTCGTAATGGAAGAACACAAACGGTCGCCGATTGTTTCGTTGCTCGTTGGATAGGTGCCGGCCGTGGCCGCCATCGTGCCGATTGCACCGCCCCTTATCCGCACGAATTCTTCACCTAAGCATTCATAATCCGAATCATCAAAGCGACCGACATTACACGAACCGAAGTAGAAGAACGGCTGACGGCGGCCATTGTTGATGCGGCCGATATAAGGACTGAGGAATAACACCTCGTGGGCGAGTTGATGAGTATTGCCGTGTCCGTAAAAGACACCAAGCAGGCCACCCTTGTTGAATTCTCTGATAAAAGCCTCACGGGCGTTTGCCTTTTCCGCGGTTCCTGCACCGAGCGGTGGATAGCTGATCATATAGACCTTGGCAAAATCATACAATGAGTCCGGGATACGCAGGCTGTTTTGCTCACATGCGCCGGTATGCATGTCAGGGTTTTCAAAACCATACGCATATTCGTCATCCGCAGTGAGTATCACCCGCTTTGTCCAGTATCCAGTGATATCACCAGTCTCATAGGTCACCAACTTGTCGATGAAATCCCTGACTTCCTGGCGATTGCGGACCGTGATCCTTCCCAAACACATTGCCTCGCCCTGGCCAAAGTTTACGTATTCCCCCTCGTAGAGCAGATTGTTCGAAAAAACCGGGCTGCCAGAAAGATAGGTGCCGTATTCATACATCGGTACGAAATTCGGAGGGTTCTCTTTGCCGAGGTTATTCTTGTAATCGTAGGTTGCATCGCCTATCAGCATAACGTATTTCGGATACGGAGACCAGTTGTTTGTTGTGTAGTACAAGAAATGCTTTATCGCGAGCGGATCAAATCTTCCAAAAGAGAAATCATCATATATATCATCGACGACGACAACCTTTGTCAGATAATCGCGGCTCCGGTGTTCTGCAAGCGGCATCACCGCGTTGTAAAAATCCTCGTGTACGATCATGATATACTCACACCCACTGCTAAGACTACGCAACCTGCCTGGATTCGAAGGGATTAGTTCGGCTGAACGAGCGAAAGATAAGTCGGAGACATACAGTAATTGGAAAGAATCCGTGCTGCTTGAAAAATACATCGTTCCGCCATTGACCGTCAAATTGGAAAGCATGACCGGCTCATTCAAATACGTGATGTCGAAGACAAAGGGCTCCCTGCCTGCACCGCTGTACCGCAACGAATATTCCTGCGGTGACTCGAAAAGCACATAATGCGGTGCGTCGAGAGTGGCACTGCGCTGGTAAGCGATATCGATAGCATTCAGGTAAGCAGTAAGGCTGCTCACCACTCCCTCCGGCCGGATGACATCGAAAATCAGAACCGATGAATCTCCGGCTAGTTGCCCGTTACCGGTCAAGTACGCGGGTGGCAAGTTAGAGTGAATTGGAATGAGCAACGTATCGCTGAAAAAGATCGTTCCGTCGAGCGTGAACCGATACCAGAAGGTCCCGGTATCCAAGGCGAACATGGCGGCCCGCACGCGACCCTCACCCAGTGCACGGGGATGCCCGACAGTGATCTGCGCTGTTCCAAGATTGCCGGTCAGCGGGGAAATGTCGACCCAGTACCAGTTTGTACCGGAGCGCGTTGGGTTACCTATGTCCAACTCGTTATGCACGATCGCGTTGACAGCTGTGTCAGGTGTCGATCCATCCCATGCCGCATCAACCTGATCGACCCGTTTTCCCTGGGCGCCGCCAAATGTGAACCAATAGACATTGTCAGTAGCGTAACCATTTTCAAACCAGACAATACCAGTGTCCGCGACGAAATGACTTGCTGCATACGCATAGAAGAGAAGATAATCTTCTGCATCAAATGTTCCATCTTCTTCGCCATACACGTAAGTTGGTATCTGGGTCAAAGAATCAAGCGAATCAGGAAGTGGCACCGAGCGCGGTAAAACATCAAAAGGTGCGGTGAATATCTTCATGGTTCTCGGGTCGAATTGGTCCGGATCAAGACCCGCAGCACTGATCTCAGTACGACCGAGCCGGTACAATCCTGCGGTGTCAACCTTTATCTTGAACCACACAGAGCCTTCAAAAGGATTCTGCCTTGTCGGCTGGGGTATCCTCTGCCAATCCTTGCACTGCTCATAGTTGACGATAGTCTGGCTGTATATGGCATCGTATGAATCATCTAACGACCGCGTGACCGTTGGCTGACCCCTGAATGCCACACCTATCCTCATGCTCTCCGATACCCTCAACTCTCTCGTTATCGGGTTGTAGCGCACCGGATTGACCCTGACCTCCACCGTGTACAGGTCACGGAAATAGCCGGGTTTTGAAACACTGACAATACTGTCCGGGAAAAATCTGTTCTGATTGTAGACATCGGCACGGTATATCTCATGTTCTGAAAACGGACCTTCATCCACTGCAACATAGTAGGCTGGCT
>JBFEPB010000062.1:0-7088 GCA_041550295.1 bacterium
TACTCTGCCCTTTCGCTACTATGTAGCCAGGATTTCTATGGCTGCCCGTCTAACCGGAAGTCGGGTAGAATTTCTTGACGTATTTTCTCGCCTTGAGTTCAGCGATCAATTCATCATACTTCTTTTGGATTTCCTGTTGATAGAGGTATTGCATGATCTGGTCCCGTAACTCTTCAAAGCTCAATGTCTGTTCCGGAACCTTCTCTTTGACGTACAGCAGATGATAGCCGTACGGGGTGAGGACAGGCTCACTAACATCTCCTTCCTCCATTTCTTTAACCACCTGATCAAAGGGAGGAGTCAGCCGCTCGGTATAGAATTCACCAAGGTCAACATTAGGGTCCCTGGAATACTCCTTGGCCAGGCTGTCGAAGTTGGTGCCATTCTGGACCAATACCCTGAGCCGGTTGGCAACCTCCTCTGTCCTCAGAGTATCCTGTTGCTGAATACCAACCTTAATAAGAATCTGCCTGAGCAGCACCCAATCGGCGCCCTTATTCATCACCTCGACAATATGGTAGCCAAGCCTGGTAGCAAACGGCTGCGATATCGTTCCGGGCTTGAGGGAAAACACAACGGCTTCAAAATCCTCAATGGTCTCGCCCTTCCTGATTCTGCCCAACATGCCGCCTTTGCGCCGTGAGTTCTCATCCTCCGAGAATTCGCCGGCGAGCACACCAAAATCGCCGCCAGTAAGCAGGAGTTTGTATACATCAGTTGCCCGCTCAAAACCCCTCATCATTTCCTCCTGACTGGGCAAGATCGGCAGGAGAATGTGCGCAAGTTTGACTCGTCCGGGCACACTGGCAATGGAATCTTTGTTTTCCTCATAGAATTTCTTGACCGCTATCGGTGAAATCATTATCTTTGCCGCGAATTTTTTTGAGATCAACCTTTCCATTATTAATCGCGACTTAAGATTCTCATGGTAGTAATCTTTGAGTTCCTCGATATTGATATTCTGCTCCTCAAGATAGGCGAAGAAATTTGCTTCTGATGGGAAATTGCTCTTGAGGTTCTCAATGTTCTGATTCACGAGCGGCGCAACGGCTTCGTCTTCGACGAAAATTGATTCCTGCTCCGCCTCGGACAGAAGCAGACGGTTAGCAATGAGTTGATCGACAACGTACTCTTCAATCTCCTCTTCGGTGGTGAACATTCTCCGCGCCATCGGGTCATTATTCAAAATACTCACATTTTCCTGAACCTCACTCAGCAGTATCACGTCGTTAGCCACGAATGCGGCGATCTGGTCAGCAAGCGTTGCTCCGAGGAACAGTACGAACAGCATCATTGATTACCTCTCTAAATGCGAAAATAGGCGTTTCATTTTTGCAGCGGCGTTAAGTCCGTGGTAACCGTATAGGTTTGTTTCAGGCTATCAACATAGTCGGTCAGAAAGCCTTGATACTTGTTGGCTAATAGATAATTGTATATCTGTCCTTTTATCTCGTCGTTCAGTTCAGCCTGAGCCTTGATCTTTCTTTTGTCAATCAGTTTCACTATCAAATATGTACCTTGTACATATGGTATCGCCTCTGAGATCTCCCCTGGCTGCATGTTAAAGATCATTTCTTCAATTGCAAAATCAGCGATCACTCCACGTGGCAGGTACTCGGTTATGATACGCGGATTCTCGGGGTCCTGATATCGGGTCAGAGAACGTTCCCGGGCAAGTTTGAAGAAATCAGCCCCTGCCTTGATCTCCTCAGACGTCCGCGTTGCCAGATCTCTCGTCGGCAGGACTATCTGCCCCAATTTCACAGCATACAGGAATTCGTCCTTGTGCTGTTCAAAATAATCCCTTATTTCCTTCTCAGTAACGGTGGTCGTACCGAATTGCCGACGCACCAACTCCATGGCCAAAAAGTTCTTCGTATACTGATCGAGAACGAATCGTACCGAATCCTCCTTGTCTATCTCCATTTTCTTTGCCTGGAGATAGAGGATTTCCTGCTGCACCCAATCATCAAGAAAAGCATTTATCCGATCCTCTCCGATCTGTTCGTAATCAACGCCCGGAACGTATTGTTCAAATTCCCGCATCGTGAGCTTCGAACCATTCACAGTAACAATAACATCTTTTTCCTGGGCTCCGCAATTGAACAGCAACAACAACGCGAACAGAAAAATACAATACTTCACTTTTCCTCCTTTAACAACCTGGTCAATACTGCTTCGTTGATCTCAGGTTTGTATTTATCACGGAGCATGCTGAAAAGATCGCTCCGCAAGGAATCGATTACCGCGTTTCTCAACCTGGATGTTATGACCGAATGAGCGCGGTCCATATCCATATTGCTGAAGTCATCGCGATTCTCTCTGTAGTACTGCCTGACATCCGCCGAATCCACCACTGCCATTCCGCTGATTTTATCGGAATAGAATTTCTGGTAAAGCAACAGGGAATACGTATTTTCGAGCTTTCTTTTCGTCGCCTTACGCTTGTCATAATAATTATGCACTGCTTCATCGTAGATCAAATCTGGTATTAATTCCTGTTCAATAAGATATTTTGGGTCAGCTCGAGAGCCGCCGTGAAGATACCGTACCGCATCTATCACCGAACGAACATGTACGAAAGCCGTATCATATTTCTTTACCACCCATGTATTGAGATCCTTCTCCGTGATCAGTGATTCAGGTTTGAGCAGGATTTCCAATCCCTCCGGATTATACTCCACCTTTGCGCGTTCCATCAGCTTGTTGAAATATTCCTCGCCCTCGGCCCGGGCTTTCTCCTGCCATAAATTGTTTCTGATGTTCTCCTTCACATCCTCGTAGGCCGGGCTTTCGGCAATCATATGGTCAACTACCTTGAAAATCAGGTAGTATTCTCCGAACTTTATGGGCTCTGTCACACCACCCTTTTTCACCCTTTCCAGAGAACTAACGATCTCAGGCGGAATGGACATTGCCGAAAAAGTGCCTATGTCCCCGTCAACTGACATTGTATCCAGCGAGAATACGATCACATCCTCGAAGGATGCGCCCTTCTTGAGCTGTGTGCTAACATGATTAGCCAGTGATTCTTCCGCCACAACGATTTGCTGTAGATGATATTGTTCAACGACCTTCTTATACACATCCTGCACTTCACTGTCGCTGACCTTGACCTTACCCAAAATCACATCTGTGTAATAAGAACGCCAGATGACATCACGTCGATTCGTTTCGAAAGCTGCTTTCACTACAGGATCATTATCATACCCGGTCGCTTTTGCCTCTTCAACCACAAGCATCTGGTTCACAAATTCGTCAATATTATTCATCCTGGCTGCAGAATCTTCCCCCGCGACCTGGAATCTCTCCCTGAAATCTGCAACCGAATATTCGCTTTCACCCATCGTGACTAACGTCTTGTCCTCAAAAGAACAACCGACAACAAACAAGATTAGTGGAATGGAAAAAAATTTCAGATGATGCATACCGTCTCCTTTTTGCTATTCTACATAGAGAAAACCAAAAGTCAAGCCTTGATTTGACCGAACCGCTATGTATAATCAAATAATGCAACATGTAGTTCTATACCTCTCATTCATTTTGATTGCCGCCTTCGTCATACTTTCGAAAACATTCTCTCCAATCTGGCTGCTCTTGATCGTGCTGGTTATGCTCTGGCCCGAGAGAAAGAAAGAAAATACCAGACCTCTATTTCTCATGGCATTGCTGCTTCTTTTGCTTTCCATTCTATTCAGCTATTTCGCGATACTGGTTCCCTTCATCGTCGGCATCGGACTCGCCTATATCCTGGCGCCAATCGTCGATCTCCTCGAGAAAAGACGTGTCCCCAAGACCCTCGCCATCCTGATCTGCCTCTTGCCGGTGGTAGCGGTGGTGCCGATGCTAGCCTTCTTCATCATCTCGGGCTTGGTCCATGAAATGCAGGGGTTGATCAAAATCGTACCGACCATCATACAACAGGTAGAGCTGTACTTTCGTGTCGCGGTCGACAAACTTACCGAACTGGGCATGGATATCGACCCCAACATCATCGCAAGTACGATCACCAACCAGTTGAACAATATTCTGACCGGCCTGTTCAGCACAATCAGCCAGGTCGGCAGAGGCATCGGAAGTATTATCCTCATTATATATAACCTGGTGATCATTCCCTTGTCCGCATACTTGCTCCTGGCCGACCGAAAGCGGATCATGGATTGGTTCCGTAACCTATTCTCGTCCACCGACCGAAAGCAGGTCGACGCATTCATAAAAAGACTTAACTTTTCGCTTGCTCGCTTTTTCCGGGGTCAGTTGATCCTCATGACAATCGTCGGCGTCATCATAGGTTTTGCTCTCTGGATACTGGGAATCAGATATTACTTGCTCCTGGGACTCATCGCAGGAATCTGCAACCTGATCCCCAATATCGGGTACATCTTGAGCCTGATACCGGCAATCTTAATCGGGCTGACCAGCATGAACCCGCTCGTGAATCTGATCAAGATTT
Source organism: bacterium (assembly GCA_041550295.1). Classification (GTDB taxonomy): domain Bacteria; phylum Hydrothermota; class Tepidihabitantia; order SM23-42; family SM23-42; genus SM23-42. The sequence continues at coordinate 4,454 of JBFEPB010000062.1, forward strand.
TATCGGTTTACGCAGGCGAACAGATAGTTGAAAACCTGTACCTTGGCCCCGTCATAATCGGCCGTGTTTCAGGTCTCCACCCTCTCGTCGTCATGGTCGCATTAATCATTGGCGGAACCACCTTTGGCATTTGGGGTGTAGTGCTGGCGATACCGGTCACGATATTCGTCCGTGAATTTATGAATCATTTCCTTAGCTTCAACCTCTAAGACATTGCCCACTACACTAAATCTCCAAACTACGATCACCGATCTCAAAAAGCGCAGCATGATGCGTATGATTGCGGCGCCTCCTTGACGATGACTCTTTTGTGAGTATAATCTACACCATGGCTGTACAAACACGCAAGTTCAAGGTCACAATTGATAATAATTCGTGCAAGGGATGTCTTCTTTGCGTCGCCCTTTGCCCCAAGAAGGTCCTAGTAATGCAGCGGAACAAAGCGCACGTCGCAGACCCAAAGGCATGTACAGGGTGTCAACTCTGCGAAATATACTGTCCTGATTTTGCCATCACAGTTAGTAAGATATCAGAAGAAAATGACCAATGAGGCAGAAGTCAAACTGATAACCGGCAACGAAGCTTGTGCTGAAGCAGCGCTCGTTGCTGGCATGCGGTTCTTTGCAGGCTACCCCATAACACCGTCAACAGAGATCGCCGAATACCTGGCCCGTCGGCTTCCCCAGGTCGGTGGTACGTTTATCCAGATGGAAGACGAAATTGCGTCGATGGCCGCCATCATTGGGGCATCACTGGCCGGGGTCAAAGCAATGACCGCAACGAGTGGCCCGGGATTTTCACTGATGCAAGAAAATATCGGCTATGCATCGATGGCTGAAATACCTTGCGTCGTCGTCAATGTCCAGCGTGGAGGGCCAAGCACTGGTCTTCCGACCCTCCCATCCCAGGGCGATGTCATGCAGGCTCGTTGGGGTACACATGGCGACCATCCAGTGATTGCCGTGGCTCCATCGACAGTACGAGAAACGTACGATTGGACAATAAAGGCATTCAATCTTGCCGAGCAGTTCCGAGTCCCCGTCATATTACTGCTGGATGAAATCGTTGCCCATATAAGCGAGAAGATAGTTTATCCCAAAGATGATGAGATCGAACTGGTCAATCGAAAGATTACCGAAATGAACCCGGCATCATACCTACCGTACGAGAACACGGATTCTGACATCCCCCCTTTCGCCGAGTTCGGTAGTGGTTACAGATATCATGTTACCGGTCTATGCCATGATGAAACAGGTTTTCCAACCAATGATCCAAGAATGGTCGACAGACTCACCCGCCGGCTCAGCCGGAAGATTGAAAGATACCGTAACGACATAATCCATTATAAGAAATCCTTCCTAGATGATGCAGAGATCTGCGTAGTAGTATACGGCTCTGCAGCTCGCTCCGCCTACCGCGCCGTGTCCGATGCAAGAAAGCTCGGATACAAAGTCGGCATACTCCATTTATTCGTACTATGGCCTTTCCCCTATGATGCATTGAGCGAAATGGCAAAACGCATCAGACTCTTCATTGTGCCGGAAATGAACCTTGGACAGATGGCACACGAAATATCATGCGCTACTAAACAGGAAATTACCAGGGTCAATCGCGTGGACGGCGGCCTTATTACTCCGGACGAAATTTTGGAGAAAATAAAAGATGTTCAATTATGACAGATATTTGAGAAAAGATAAGTTACCACATATCTGGTGCACAGGCTGTGGCTGTGGCATTGTCTTGAAATCTCTCTTGCGCGCGATTGAACGCAGCAAGATCCCCCAAGACGATATCGCGGTCGTTTCCGGCATAGGATGCTCTTCGCGGACCCCCGGCTATCTTGATTTCAACACATTGCATACCACCCACGGCAGAGCAATTGCGTTCGCAAGCGGATTGAAACTCGCCAAGCAGAAACTAAAGGTCATTGTTATCACCGGGGACGGTGATGCAACAGCAATCGGCGGCAACCACTTTATCCATGCCGCACGACGTAATCTCGACATGACAGTGGTTATTTACAACAACTACATCTATGGTATGACAGGTGGCCAAGTTTCACCGACTACGCCAGCGGGAAAACGAGGCAGCACTGCACCATATGGTAATATAGAACCTGCATTTGACATCTCGCAGTTGGCAATAGCTGCCGGTGCGCCGTTTGTGGCACGGTCGACATGTTACCATGCTGTTCAGCTGGATAAATACATACACAAAGGCCTGATCAAAAAAGGATTCTCGGTGATCGAAGTTCTCTCGCCGTGTCCCACCTACTATGCACGCCCCAACCGCCTCGGCAATGTTGTAGACATGATGGAGTGGTATAAGAACAATAGCATACAAATCGAGACCGCGCGACGCACATCGATACAGGAAACAGAAGGCAAGATCACGATTGGAATTCTCCATGACATCGAGAGACCAGAATTCTGCGAGGTATACCAGAAATTATCGGAAAAGGCGAAGGCAAAAAAATATTGAGTGAAGTGAGGAGGTTATTGTGTCCTTTAGATATGAGTTTCGATTGAGTGGCTCTGGTGGTCAGGGATTGATACTTGCAGGTAAGATACTCGCCGAGGCAGCCGCAATCTTTGACGGTAAGAATGCCACTCAAAGCCAGTCTTACGGTCCGGAA
>JBFEPB010000063.1:0-7086 GCA_041550295.1 bacterium
ACATAAATGCCAGCAATAATATAGACATTGCCTCTGGGATCGATCTTAACATCGGAAAGCTCGCTTACCCTTGTATCATGGTATGTGGTGAATCCGAGGAATTGACCGGCAGCATCATAATTCATGTAGAACACCTCTCCCGAGTAAGTAAGCACGCCGGCTAAAATCAGACGTTCGGATTGCATTATGTCACACTTGAGTTCATTGAAATCAATCTTTTCGTTGTAGTACTTTGTAGACCAAATGACATCGCCGGATCCCGTATACTTTGTGATATAGATGTTGGGTTTATTCTCAGCATCTTCTCCCCAGCCTATGACATATAGATCGCCTTTGTTGTCGGACAAAAGGGTGGCATCCAATGTTCCTTCATGTATGATCGCGGTTTTTTGCCATACGGTATTGCCAAGGGTATCGTAGTCAGCGAGGATAATTCTTTGAGAACCTGTTGTATCAGAAGCCCGGGCAAGTACATAAATATCTCTTCGTGTTGTCAGCAGGTCAGCCTGGGTCGGGGATGCCGTTATCTGTATGGCCTCGCTTCTCTGAGCACCGGCTTCGTCCATGACGCTAAACCACTCGAGCATACCCTCAGCATCGTACTTCGCGGTGAAGCATTTGGGTATCGTTTCGGTTTCGAAGTAAGTGCCGGTCAGAAATACTTCGTTCTTTGTGGAACTGATGCCGGCGACAATATAATTGCCCGGTCCTAACACATCAACATCGCGCGTCCACTTGGTCTCTAGTTCACTGCACCCGGCGAGTAACAGAAGGACCAGAGGGCACTGCAAAAGTTGCTTCCATCTACAAAGTCTACTTGTTTTCATACACTCCCCCCTATGTTCTTTTCGGGTATCAGGATTTGTTACTTATCAGCCCACTCCTTCAACGACTTTTTGATCTTCTCTTCGATCTTTTTCGCGATCTCGTCCCATTCCTCTTCACGTTCCTTTTTCTTTGTTTCCTGGAGCCATGCCTTAAGGCCTTCGCGAACCTTCTCTTCAACCTTTGTTCCGATCTCTTCCCATTCTTTTTTCTTCATCCGGTGTTTCTTTCCCCATTTCCATGGATTCCAGCGCCAGGGTGCACCGATCGAAAAACATAGTCCGATGAGGAATCCAATATTATAAGGCCAACCACTATTGTTGAACTCGTAAATGCCCACATCTCTGGTGAAGAGGCTGATGATGAATGTTATGATGATTATGATCCCGTGCCAGATCCCGGCCCAGAAGCCTGCCTGGTGGTCCCAGGTCCAGCGTTCATTACCTGGTGCACAATTCATTGCGACAAGCGCAAAGATCAGAACTAGACCTACTATTACAGCTCTCTTATCCATACTTACCTCCTAGATTCTCGATATTAATAAGTATATACGTCATGAGAGGCTAGTCAATAAACAAAGCCAGAGGATACTTGTCAAAACAGCAGTTATTCTGAATTATCTTGACATTCACTAAAGGTTAGGCATTATTAAGAAGGAGGTAAGATGAAGCATTTAACGATAGCGTTATTTTTTGTTTTATTATTTAATATGAGCGGTGCAGTACCGATGTCGCCAGAGTTGAAGGAAAGGTTATTCTCTGAAGGCACGCTCGAGCAGGTCATCGAAACAATAAGGGATGCAAAAAGCAGGGGGCTCGACACACCAACGATAAATCCGTTCCGGTCGAGTCGTGTTGAGACGGATACGATCAAGGCGATCGTGATCCTGGTTGATTTTTCAGATAACATCGGAACAACGCCGGTTGCTCATTATGATTCACTCCTTTCATCTTGCGGCTGTTACCCAACTGGGTCAATGCGTGACTATTTTCTTGAGGTAAGTTACGGTTCAGTAGAATTCATTACGACGATTGTCGGGTGGTTCAGAATGCCGGAGGTCTACACTTATTACACAAACAACAACTATGGTTTTGGTAGCTACCCGATGAACGCGCAGAAAATGGCTGAGGATGCAGTTTGGGCGGCGGATACTTCAGTAGATTTCTCCGAGTTTGACAATGATAACGATGGGTATATTGATGCCTTATTTGTCGTACATGCCGGTCAGGGTGCTGAGGTTACTGGAAATCCGAACCATATTTGGTCGCATGCCTGGAATACGGTTAATGTACCGTATGTCGACGGTGTATATGCGTATAACTATTCAACCGAACCAGAAGACGGTAAAATAGGGGTTTTTGCCCACGAGGCCGGCCATTCGATTTTTGGTTTGCCCGACCTTTACGACTATGACTATGACTCTTACGGTGTCGGCTACTGGAGCCTGATGGCCTACGGCAGCTGGACCTTTAACGGCCGTTCACCGGCCCACATGGATGCCTACAGTAAAGTCAGCAGTGGTTTTGTTGTCCCGCAGGTTGTTACCAGTAATATGGACAGTGTAATCATCCCGAACGTGAACTACAATCCGGTTATCTTCAAGATATGGCGGGATGGTTCTCCGGGTAGCCAGTACTTTCTTGTGGAAAATCGCCAGCGTTATGGATTCGACACCTATCTTCCCTGGGAGGGCTTGTTGATCTATCACATCGATGAAAACATGCCTAACAACAACAATCAATGGTATCCTGGCTACACAAGCTCTGGTCATTACAGGGTTGCGCTCGAACAGTCTGATGGCCTGTGGGAGATGGAAAGGTATATGAACTCAGGTAATTACGGCGATCCCTTTCCAGGATCAATGCTTATTTATACTACTTTCAATGACACAACAGTGCCAGATAGCAAAGACTATGATTCTATGGCCACCTATGTCGCAGTGGAGAACATAAGCGTCCCCGGCGATACCATGACCGCTGACTTGAAAGTGTTCCCCACCGGCATTCAGGAAATTACGGAGCCTCATCTGGAGAGCCTGCAATTCAATGTCTTCCCGGCAGTTGGCGGGGAAAGATTTGAGATAAGTTTCGGAACTCTTCTCGACCAGGGGAAAGCACAAATCGACATATATGATGCAACCGGCAGATTGGTCAGGTCTTTTTCTTCTCTGACAGGTAGAAGCATTGTATGGTATGGCGAGGATAATGACGGCCAAAGGGTTGGACCTGGTGCATATTTCATCCAACTCAAGACAGAGGGGTCATATAGCGTATTGCGCAGTATTCGCAAAATAGTCTTCGTCAGATGATGGGGTGCTGAAGAGAAGAACATCCATTCAATACGGACAACTGTAGCATCGATGCGTTGTTGACACGGGCACAGATGTTTGTATAATTGACCCAACATGGACCTTACATCAATTGCAATTGCCATTGCTGGGCTTGGAGGATTGAGCTTGTTATTCGGTATCATTCTCGCTATCGCCAACACGAGATTGGCCGTACAAGTCAGCGAGGAAGAGCGGATGATCAGAGAGTTGCTACCCGGGGCAAATTGCGGGGCATGCGGGTTTCCTGGTTGTGAGGCGTATGCCAAAGCACTTGCCGAAAAAACCGGTGAATACGCACCGAACCTATGTACGGTTGGCGGTTCTGAAACCGCGAAGGAAATTGGAAAGATTCTGGGTATTGAAGTCGAAGAGACTGAGCCAAAAATGTGTGTCCTGCGGTGCAAGGGTGGTAAGGATGAAGCGGTCGAGCGTTTTGAATATGTGGGCCCAGGCGATTGCCGCAGTAATTACATACTGCTCGGCGGCAATAAGGCGTGCGCTTATGGTTGTCTTGGCGGTGGGCACTGTGTGTCTGTCTGTCCTTTCAAAGCGATCAAGATGGGGTCTGACCATTTGCCCAAAATCGATCCCGGCAAATGCACGGCCTGCGGTATCTGTGTTAAAGAATGCCCCAGGCAGGTCCTTGAATTGATACCAAAGTCGCAGCTCGTTTACCTAGCCTGTAAGTCTTTGGATAAAGGTAAGGCGGTAAAAAAAGTGTGCAAGGTCGGCTGCATCGGTTGCACCATGTGCGTGAAAGTATGTCCGTATGAGGGCGCGATCGCGATGGATCGTAACCTGCCGGTTATGAACTATGAAAAATGCACGTCATGCGGCATTTGTCATAACAAGTGCCCGACCAAGTCATTCATCGACCGTGCAAAGGCGCGTCCCCATGCCACTATTTCGCAGCAGTGCGATGGCTGCGGCGAGTGCGTGAAGGCATGCCAGTTCGAGGCGATCGAAGGCGAACCAGGCAAGAAACATGTCGTGATCAAGGAGAAATGCATCGGGTGCGGACGGTGCTTTGAGGTCTGTCCGATCAAGGCGGTAACCATGATCGGCGCCCTGGGATATGCCGAAGCAGCATAATTATGAACCAAGCACTAAATTCGAATGTTCCAAACACGACTTTGGATTTTGGTTTTTGTGCTTTGAATTTGTTTAGAATTTAGGATTTAGAGTTTAGGATTTATGAAACTGTACTACGCAAATAGCACACAAGCGGATGCCGCGGTAATAGTCCTTGGTCTCCCCTATGACCGTACATCTTCATTCATCCCGGGGTCGCGGTTTGGCCCTCAGTATATCCGTCAGTGCGCCGAGAACATCGAAGACTATTCACCCTATCAAAACAAAAGTCTAAGTGATCTCAGAATATGTGATCTTGGCGATATACAATTCCATGGTGAAGATTGGCTGGGGCAGATCGAGAACGAAGTCGCGAAGATTACCGATGCCACGAGATTGCCAGTATTTCTTGGCGGCGAACATACGATCACGCCGCCGGTCGTAAGGGCATTGATGAAAAAATACCCTAGTTTCACGTTGATGCAGTTCGACGCACATTGTGATCTGCGTGATGAGTACCTGGGTGAGAAGAACTGTCACGCGACCGCGATGCGACGGTCGATCGATGCCCTGGGCGCTGACAATGTATACCAGTTTGGCATCCGTTCAGGTACGCGAGAGGAATTCAATGCCGGCAAGAATCTTTACAGATTCGAAGTTCTCAAGCCGTTGTCAGAAATCATCAATAAGGTCGAGGAACCAATTTACGTATCGATCGACATCGATGTGCTCGATCCGTCGGCGATGCCGGCGGTGTCGACGCCTGAACCTGGTGGCATCGCGTTTCGGGAGTTGATAGATTCCTTGATGTTGCTAGGAGGAAAACACATCATCGGGGCTGACATTGTGGAATACAATCCACTGGCTGCTCCACCCTATGCCTCGGGCTCTACCGTGGCCGAGGTCCTGCGTGAGCTGATCCTCGTAGCGACACACACCTAATAACTGTATAACAAGGCCATATACCCATGACGTCTCCTTCGGTTACGAAAAGCGATACAGGGTGTTAAATCCTAAATCCGAAGCACTAAATACTAAACAATATCGAATACTGAATGACCAAAATCCAAAACACGGTTTCGGTCATTAGGATTTTGAGATTCGTGCTTGTTCCCCCTTCGGGGATTCTCGTAGATACAATCAAATCCAAGATTTGAGTATTTACGGAATAGGGCTTCGATATTAGAATTTCGGATTTTACCGTTAACTAACGGGCGTCGTAACCATTTAACGTCGGACAGTTTCTAATGATTGACATCGTACCCCTATCCCTTATAATCCTCCTAAGGAGGAGTCATGGCAATACTGGCATTGTTTTTGTTGTCAAATTCATTTCTCACCAGAGAATACAGGGAGGTATTTTCCTCGGAGATTGCCCGGGCCGAATCCACGCATTCATACGATGTCCTGCATTACCTTATTGATCTCGACATACCAATGACATCGCGGTACCTCGAGGGAGCGGTTACAATCTCGGCGCGCAGCAATGAGAGTAACCTGACCGTGGTGGACCTTCATTTGCTCGGCTTCAATGTTGATTCGGTCAAGGTGAATGGGCTCACCGCAGCTTATAATCATGTAGATGAAACCCTTTACGTTAATCTGCCTCAACCAGTTGGGCTGAACGATTCGTTCGACATCATGGTGGGTTACAGCGGCACGATTTCTAGTGGCTTGGGTTATATCTGGGTACAGTCAATTCTGCCAATGGCATATACCTTGGGCTGCCCTAACTATACGAGGATGTGGTTGCCCTGCTACGACCGGATGTGGGACAAGGCAGATTACGGTGTCGAGTTCTATATCACAGTACCTGATTCATTTACGGTGTGCGCTAACGGTGAATGCTTGGGAGAACAAACCTCTGGTGGCTATACTACTTATCATTGGAAGCATGCATATCCGATCTCTCCTTACTTGATCCACTTCGCGGCAAGTGTCTATGTGACTATCTCAGATTGGTATCACGCTTCCCCTACCGATAGTATTGAAATGCTTTATTATGTATGGCCGATCGACACCAGTTACACAACCAACGCGTTCTCTTTGATGAACGACATGATGTTTTTCTTCGATTCACTGTACGGCGAATATCCATTTGAACGTTACGGTATGAATTTCATTTCCGGCTTTTACTATGGCGGCATGGAGCACCAGACAATGGCTACGATTGACCGGAGTTGGCTTGCCACTTCGTCTCCGGATCATTTCGGCTTTGCCCATGAATTATCGCACATGTGGTGGGGCGATATGGTAACCTGCTTCGGCTGGGAAAACGTGTGGCTTAATGAGGGTTTTGGTACCTACAGTGACGCGTTGTATCTGGAGCGCATACAGGGACACCAGGCATTCATTGACACGATGAAACTGCGCCGCAATGTCTATTTTGGCGCCGAGCTTTCCAACCCGCATTCCATGTATGACCCGCCGTCGAACCTTCTGTTCACGTGGTCACATACTTATTACAAGGCATCCTGGGTACTGCATATGATCAGGTATCTTTGCGGCGATGATGCCACATGGCTCAATTTCATGGCCGCTTACCGCGATTCTTTTGCCTATGGAAATTCTTCGACCGACGATGTGAATGCATTGATGAATGTACTGCTGGGCGGTAACTATGACTGGTTCATCGATGAGTGGGTATACGGGATGGGGTTTCCCCGTTACGACATTGCCTGGAGCAAGGTCTATGAGGCGCCGAACTGGCGTTTGATCCTCGATGTGAATCAATACCAGACGATCGGTCCGTCGGTCTTCCACATGCCATTACCGATCGGAGTCGATTATTCGGCTGGCGATACGATAGTCACTCTGGCCATCAATTCTTCACCCCAGCATTTTGAGTATGTGCTGCCGTA
>JBFEPB010000064.1:0-7049 GCA_041550295.1 bacterium
ATTTCTATGTGTTGATCTGATATTATGTTATAATATATTGACCTGAATCAGATGGGAATTGCACAGGAGGCGACGTGAAGAAAGCCATTTTTATCTTATTTGTCATTTGTATTGTATTCTCGGTGATCACATGTGGACAGCGGCAAGAAGAGATCGATATAGTAACCCAACGGATGCTCCAGACAGGGGACACAATTCCCCTTCAGATTATCCATATTTCACCCTTAGGAAAGACTGAGGGATTCCTCGAGACATTCAAGATTCTCGTCGGCTTTAACCAGCCGATGGTTCCACTTCAGCAAATCAACAAAGATGAAAAATCCGGGCCTTTGAAAATCGAACCGGCGCTGCACGGCAAGTATCGGTGGATGGGTACTCGCACGTTGGCATTCATTGCCGATGATACACTTATGCCAGCCACCAAATTCACGGTGAGACTCAACCGCGACAAGATCAGGTCATTGACCGGCATGGTCCTGTCAGGGGATACCTCTTGGTCGTTCGAGAGCATGCGGCCCAGGCTTTTGTCATCTGTTCCATATGATAATGCCCAATTCATTGAATTAAATGCAAACATCTATCTCAATTTCAACACTGGCATGTCACCTGACAGGGTCCGTGATAAGATAAAAATATACTATACTAGGCATATGCCATCACGGGTCTGGTGCGGTCAGATAAAGTCGGGAAAACCTCACTTCCGTGGTGAATTATCATACAAAGTACGCAATTTGAGCGATGATGAAAAACAAGAATATCCGCTCAAAGACTGGGATAATTCCACAACACTCGTACTGGTTCCCAAGGATAGATTGCCAGTAGAATCCCAGATCGAAGTAGTTCTGCATCCTGGCTTGCTCGCGAAACGTGGAAACCTCGGCACTCTAGATGAGAACGTCATCAAATTCAATACTTATAATGAGTTCGCTTTGATTGGATTCAATCGCACCGCACCAGGAGAGGAAGCCCTCATATTGTGTTTTTCTAATCGCGTGGTAATGAAAGACGTGTTGAAAAATCTCTCGATAGAACCCGCGGTCGAACTGCCGCCGGAATATTTTGAGGACGAATGGTCTACTCACGAGATATATCTGTACTTACCGTTCCTTCATGGTGAAGAGCACGATATCCGACTCAGTAAGAATCTCAAGGATATCTATGGTAGCCGGCTCGATGACGAGTACCGGTTCAGATTCAAAAGAGGTGATTTTACGCCGCACGTGGAAATGCCGACCGGTATCAACTTAATGGAAGCGCACAGCGATCTGAGATTTCCCATAACTGTCGTTAACGTAGACAGCGTGTACATCCAACTGGCCAAATTAGGTTTGAACGAAATAATCCCATTTCTTAACACGCGCGAACTCTTCTGGTCGCGCCAGATATTTATGCCCCCCAGCAGTGATTTCTTTGACATCAGCCGTATCTGGCGTATTGATACACGGCAGAAATTTCCCAATCAGCAGCGGCGCGTGCCACTCGAAATGAAGGACATACTCGCAGATGTCACCAGTGGGTTCGTATTCATCCAGCTGGACAACTTCGGACAAACGCGATATGACGGTGACTATCGCCATTCAAGAGCATTTATTGAAATCAGTGATATTGGTCTGACCTGGAAATATTCGCCTGAGAATAATCTGGTCTGGGCAACATCGCTGCGCGATACAAGACCCCTGAATCGCATCAAGGTACAGATTCGTAATGATAACAACCGTATACTCTGGGAAGGATTTACCAATGGCAGTGGGTTTTGTGAGGCACCTGGCTGGTATGAACTGGGGCTCAGTACACCGGGGTCATCATATGAAGCCCAGGAGTGGTCGATGTACGAAGAGCCGAAATTCTGGTTGACTTTGTCTTCGGCAAATGACGCGGCAGTGTACTCAAACCAGTGGAACTTCGGCATCGACCCGTGGCGATTCAACATTTCGTACGATTGGTATGCGCAACCCGAAGAATACGAGGCTTTCATTTTCACCGAAAAGGGGTTATACCGCGCTGGTGAATCTGTTAACCTGAAAGGCATTATCCGGAAGAAGGAAAAGGGTCAGTGGGTTCTTCCCGACGTGAGCCAGGTCGTCTTCGGGATTCGTAATGCGCGTGACGAAGAGATGCTCACTGACACTCTTCAAATTCATAGATACGGTTCGTTCGTTAAAACCGTCTCGCTTGAGGCCGATGCGCCAACCGGCGTCTACTCTGTAAGCGTTACTCTGCCCGGTAAACCGGTTTCTTTCTTCCAGTCGTTCAGAGTGGAGGCGTACCGGCCTGCGGAGTTCGAGGTCCAAGTAACGGCACAGCAGGATACATTCATCGCCGGCGAATCATTCAAAGGCACGATCAAGGGCAGTTATCTCTTCGGCATGCCAATGAAAGATGCCGCAATTACCTGGAACATAAGACGAAGTCACTACCGGCTGAGTTTTCCAGCGCACGAGGGTTACGTGTTCGGTGAGTACGAGCCGGAAAGGGAACGGGAATTGCTCGGTACCGGGACTGGAAAGTTGGATAAGAGCGGAGAATACGTCGCATCTGTCAGGCTCTCCAAAGAGGACATTTACTCGCCGTCACTTATCTACCTGGAAGGAACAGTGACGGCTCCAAACATGACCACGGTCAGCAAGGAGCAGAATTGGCTGGCACTGAGTGCCGAGTATCTTGTCGGGCTGAAGACTGATCAGTACGTTTATGTTGTTAATGATACGGTCAAGCTCGATGTCATTGCCGTTAAAACGTCAGGTGCGAAGATCGCTGGCCGTAATATTACAGTGGATATCTATAGGCGTGAGTGGAAGTCAATAAAGAAAGCCCGTCTGGGTGGCCGGTATGAGTGGATTTCTGAACAGGTCGACACGAAGGTTGCCGGTCATCGAATCAAGAGCGGCGAAAAGACATTCATCGCAATAACACCCGAAGCACCCGGTTATTACTACGCCCGCGCTTATGGCAAGGATGACCGCGGGAGGATGTCAAGTACACGCAGGTACTACTACGTTGCAGGTCGGGGAAACGCAGGCTGGGAGATGCGAGATGATGATATCATAGAACTTGTTGCTGACAAGGAACAATATGATGTGGGTGAGACCGCGCGCATCCTTGTCAAATCGCCTTATGATTCTGCGCGATGTCTGGTAACGATTGAAAGGGAACTGACCATAGATAAATTCACACAGGTACTGCGAGGCAATGCTGACTATATTGAACTACCGATAAAATCCCGGTATTTACCTAATGTCTATGTGTGCGTGACACTGCTTCGGGGCCGCGTGGGAGATCTGTCGTGGGATGAAGAGAAAGAACAGGATCTTGGTAAGCCCCAATTCAAGATCGGATATTTGAATCTGATGGTTAACGCCGCGGAGAAGAAACTTCAGGTCAGCGTCCAATCTGACCGAAAGCAATACCAACCTCGCGATACTGTCGGCCTCAGCGTTGCGGTGAAAGATAACCGCGGCAAACCGGTAACCGGTAGTAACGTTGCGCTTTTCGTCGTTGACCTTGGTGTCCTCAACCTCATCGATTTCAGAACACCAGATCCATTTGCGCACTTCTACGGCACGAGGCCGCTCTCGGTGAGAACAATAGAGTCGCGAGTGAATATACTCGGTGAACGTAACTATGGTGAGAAAGGCGAGGAAAGAGGCGGGGGTGGCACTCTAGCCGAAGGTATCTCATACCGTGAAAAATTCATTACCACGGCATTCTACAAAGGGAATTTGAGAACTGACAAAAATGGCCGGGCAGAAGCACGTTTCGAGTTACCGGATAATCTGACAAAATTCAGAATAATGGCTGTGGCGCAAACATCGATTTCCCAATTCGGCGCTGCTGAATCAACGCTCGTAGTCACCCAGCCTTATCTGATCACGCCATCGATCCCCAGATTCCTACGCGTTGGCGACGAGTTCAGGGCAGGAGTCGTTCTGCACAACCGGACCGACGAGAAAGAAAAGGCCAGCATTGAGTGCAGTACCGAAGGACTTGAACAACTCGAGCCAAAAAAACAGGAATTGACCCTCTTGCCGAATAGCAGCGCAGAAGTACTCTTCAGATTCAATGCACGGGATGTCGGTGAGGCTACATTCGAATTCAGATCTCGCTTGGGCAACAAGACCGACGCGCTGAAGTTGAAGGTACCTATCTTTATGCCTCCGCTCTTTGAGGCCGTGGCAACGTCTGGTTCAACCATCGATTCGTCACTGGAGGCAATAGTCGTCCCTTCTCAGATCGATCAAGGGTTGGGTGGGATAGAAGTATCTCTGTCGCCCACGTTCCTTGCTGGGATGGACCAGGGTATTGATTTCCTGTGGAATTATCCGTACTACTGTCTTGAGCAGATACTCTCCAAGATATTGCCCTTGATCACCGGCGGCGAATTAATCGACCAGTTCAAACTTGCACCGGTAACTGGTAAGGCGCTGCGTGACACTGTCCAGGCCGTACTTGACCAGGTTCGCGAATACCAGAAATTTAACGGCGGTTTTGTCTATTTCAAAGAATCAAACGTCTCATGTCCATACTTGTCGGCTTATACGCTTTATGTTCTTTACCGTGCCAGGGAGGCAGGTTATACAGTCAATCAGGACGTGGTCACAAAAGGCATTGGTTTCCTGCGCGAGGTGTTACGCTGGCAGGATGTCGATTGGACCTATCCGTATGATGATGTTGCCCGGTTGACTACGAAGGCCTTTTGCCTGTATTCTCTCGCGCTCTGGGGAATGGATGAACAGGCATACGCTGCACGTCTGTTTGAACGGCGTAACAAACTGGGCATATTCGGCAAGGTAATGCTTCTCAAATCAGGTCGGATGCTCGGCATGGGTGGCGATTTCGAGAACGAATTGCGAACGACGCTCACTAATAAGGTCAGGATATCACACACCACTGCACACTTTGAAGAGGATATGGCACGCGGCTGGACCTTTCCGTCACCGGCAAAGGTTACTGCCGCGCTGATACAGGCATTCATGGAACTGGATATACCTTTTGCATACTCGTCAGAAGTCATGCGCTGGCTGGTGCAGGAGCGGGCAAAGAGTACAAAGCCGACCACCCACGAGAATGCCTTCGTCTTTGATGCTTTCCTGACCTACTATAGAAAATACGAACGGGAAGCGCCTGATTTCACTGCGCGTGTACTGCTCGGAACAGAGGAATTGGTGGAACAATCCTTCAGAGGCAGGGGTGATATGGAACCAGAAAAGTTCAATATTCCATTTGTTCGCGTTCCAAAAGATTCCCTGGTTCCGCTCAGAATAACAAAAGACGGCAGAGGTCGCGTATACTACACGCTACGAATGAAATATGCCCTGCTAGAAAAACCATACCCATATGACGGAGGGTTCTATGTCTGGAAGGAAATACTTTCGCTCGACGATAAACCGGTCCGACAATTCAGCAGGGGAGATGTCTATAAGGTTATCGTTCATGTCGTTACTCCGGAAACGAGGCTCTTTGCCGTCGTTGAGGATCCAGTGCCTGCTGGGTTTACTCCTGTTCAAACATTCATGGCTACGGAATCACGCGGCCTGAGAGAACAATACATGGAAGACCAGTACGAGGAAAGGGGGCACTGGTGGGGTGGTTTTGACCATACTGAGATCTATGATGATAGGGTACTGTTCTTTGCCGAACAACTCTTACCCGGGGAGCACACGAAGACATATTTCATGCGTGCCGCATCCGAGGGGAAATTTCTCAGTCCACAGACGCAGGCGCAGGAAATGTATTCACCTGAAGTCTTCGGCAATTCTGCCCAGGGTTACGTGATAATACGGTGAGAGAAATGAAATATCCGGCGGTTGTTCTGTTCGTGATTTTGGTGATCTTTTTCGCCATCCCTGTGCCATCACGCCATCTCTATCCAATAGACTTTTGTTCAAAACAGATCTGTGATCGAAACGGCGAATTGCTGCGCGAGGTCCTTTCACACGATTTTAAAACAAGCGTGTGGGTGCCTATCGGCACTATCTCAGAATCCATGATCAAGGCGACCGTCCTCAGAGAAGATAAGCGTTTTCTCTTTCATCACGGTGTGGATCTTTTTGCATTGATCCGGGCAGCGTGGTTGAATACTACACGTGGAAGGATAATCTCCGGTGGGTCGACCATCACAATGCAGGTAGCAAAGATGTGTCTGAATCTCAAGAACCGCAGGGGCATCCTGAGTAAAATCCTGGAGATCGCCTATGCCCTGAAGATCGAACTGCATCTCTCAAAGCCGCGGATAATGGAAATCTACCTTAACCGTGCCCCGTATGGTAATCAGACATACGGTGTTGAAGCCGCGGCACGGTTCTATTTTGGAAAAAGCGCCAATCATCTTTCATTTGGCGAAGCTTGTATGCTCGCCGTCATTCCACGTGCACCGACACTCTTGAATCCGTATGTTAATTCTGCCAGCGTTGATGTCGCGCGCAGGAAACTATTGCACAATCTGATGGAGCAGGGATTCATTGACGCTCAAACACATAACATTGCCTCACGCGAGAAAATTAATCTCGTTGACCAGAAGATCAATTTTGAAGCGCCTCACTTTGTTGATTACATACTGGCCAGGATCTCCGACATGCGCATGGAGAGTGTTACGAAAATTGTAACGACTATCGACCTACGATTGCAGAATGAACTTGAGCGAATGCTAAGTACTACGCTTCGTTCGTTACGCGGCTATAACGTGAATCAGGGAGCAATCATCGTCGCCAGCGTCCAAACCGGAGATATCCTGGCAATGGTCGGATCGCAGGATTATTTTGATGCAAAGGAAGGGCAGGTCAATGGATGTATCTCTCCACGACAACCGGGGTCAAGCGTGAAACCCTTTCTCTATGCGCTGGCCCTCACATCGGGTATGTCTCTGATTGATTTCCTGCCCGATACAATCATTGAATTCCGCCTCCAGGACGGCACCAATTTCGCGCCGAGAAATTACGGCCAGAAATATCATGGTCCAACTCGATTGCGTGAGGCCCTGGCGTCATCGTTCAACGTGCCTGCTGTCTATCTCGCCGAGATGCTTGGGATCGAACGCTTCCACGCCCTGCTTA
>JBFEPB010000065.1:0-6987 GCA_041550295.1 bacterium
AAAGCACGTTCTGGATTCCGTAACAAGATCGGATTCGAAGGTGGACAGATGCCTCTGGTGAGAAGGCTGCCAAAACGGGGCTTCACAAACATCTTCCACAAAGAATATGAAATCCTGAATTTGGATGCCCTTAAGAAGTTCGAACCCAACACCGAAGTCACTCCCGAGTTGCTGAAAGAAAAGGGACTGATAAAAGGCAAGTGTAAACTAAAGATTCTCGGCGCCGGTGAACTCTCCGTCCCACTCATTGTTAAGGCCCACAAATTCTCGAAATCGGCCCGCGAGAAGATCTTGAAGGCCAAGGGTAACGTCGAGCAACTATCATGATTTCAACATTCGGCAACATTTTTAAAGTACCTGAATTAAAGAAAAAACTGCTCTTTACCCTTTTCGCGGTTGCGGTGTACCGATTAGGTGCACATCTACCGCTGCCCGGCATCAATGCCCAGGCGCTGGGTATGCTGATGCAACAGCTGAAGCAGCAGGGATCGATCTTTGGCATGTATGATATCTTTGTCGGCGGTGCGTTATCCCGGGCTGCGATATTGTTTCTGGGTGTGATGCCCTATATCTCGGCGTCGATCATCTTTCAATTGATGGGTTCGGTCTTTCCCCAGATCGAAAGACTTCAGCGTGATCAGGCAGGCCGAAGAAAGATCACTCAGTACACACGGTATCTCACCGTGGGCCTTGCGGCTTTTCAGGCGATCAGCATCTCGATATTTCTAGAGAGCCAGACATTCTCGGGTCCGAGCGGGGTGATCCCGATCGTGTTCAATCCAGGATGGGGATTCAGGCTCACCGCCATGCTGACACTGACCTGCGGAGCCATATTCGCCATGTGGATCGGTGAACAGATCACTGAAAAAGGCATTGGTAACGGCATCTCCTTTCTTATCTTCATCGGCTGTCTTGAAGAATATCCAGGCTATTTCTTGCGTACGGTGCAACTAGTCATGACGGAAGGACTGTCCGTCATAAACCTCATTCTGGTAATATTGATTATGGTTCTGATCGTCGCTGCGGTGGTTATCATGACCCAAGCAACCCGGCGCATACCTGTGCAATACCCAAAGCGCATAGTCGGCCGCAAAATGTACGGCGGCCAGTCCACATTCCTTCCTTTACGGGTCAACACCGCTGGCGTTATACCGATCATCTTTGCCCAGGCGCTCGTGGTTTTTCCGAGCACGGTTGCCGCCTATGTCCCCGCATTGAAAGGATTGACCGAGATTTTCAGACCAGGCTATTTCCTCTATGATATCGTTTTCTTCTCTCTAATCGTCTTCTTCACGTATTTCTATACCTCAGTTGTCTTCAATCCGGTTGAGCTTTCTGACAACATGAAGCGTTATGGCGGTTTCATTCCAGGCATACGACCCGGTCCAAAAACGGCTAACTATGTCGACGGTGTCCTATCGAAGATTACCTTGCCAGGAGCCTTGTTTCTTGGCTTCATCGCCCTTGTGCCCTGGTATTTAATCAACTTTCTCAATGTTCCGTTCTATTTTGGCGGCACTACTCTTCTGATAATCGTCGGTGTCGCCCTGGACACGCTCCAGCAGATCGAATCGCAACTGATGATGTATCACTATGAGGGATTCATGAAGCGTGGAAAGATAAGGGGCCGGCGGTGAGAATCATACTCTTTGGTCCTCCTGGGGTCGGCAAGGGAACTCAGGCGCAGATGCTGGCTGAGAGATATGATCTATTCAGGCTCTCGACCGGAGATCTGCTGCGTGAAGAGATCTCGGTGAGCAGTCATTTCGGAAGAAAAGCAGAGCAATTTTTGAAGAAAGGACATCTCGTTCCCGATGACATCATTGTTGAGATGATTCAGAGTATCCTGATTGAAAACAAGGAACGGGGCATTATTTTTGACGGATTTCCGAGGAATTTGAATCAGGCGCACAGTCTGGAGAGCAGTCTGGCGCAACTGGGCCAGAGTATCGATATCGCCTGTGAGATGCATCTTGAGGAAGACGAACTGGTCAGACGACTCGTGAATCGCCTGTACTGCCCGAAGTGCGAACGAATTTACAATATGCATACCAATCCCCCGAAGCGCGCAGGCATATGCGATGATGATGGAGAGAGACTGGTCAGACGAGCGGATGACTCCGAAGAAGTCATCAAGAACAGACTGAATATTTATGAAGCGGCCACACGCCCGCTGGTTAATTACTACAGAGCACTCAATGTCTACACACAGGTCAACGCCCAGGGAAGTCAGGAAGAAGTGTTTGATCGAATATCCAAAATTGTGCATGAACATCTCGACAGCAAATGTACGCGCAACTGAAAGCATCAAGACCGCCGGCCGTATCATTCGCGAAATATTTGCCCACATCGGCAAAATGGATCTCAAACGCATGAAGACGCTGGATCTAAACGACCGAATCGATACTCTAATAAGAGAAAGGGATGGCATCCCGGCTTTCCTGAATTACCGCGGATTTCCCAAGAGTTGCTGTATCTCACTGAACAATGAAGTCGTTCACGGCATACCTGACAGCCGACGAATTGAGAACGGTGATATCGTCAAGATCGATGTCGGTGTCAAGTACGCCGGCTATATCGCCGATGCTGCATGCACTATACCAGTGGGCAGTGTATCGCCTGAAGTCAAGCGGCTTCTGGCTGTCACTAAACAAGCATTGAAGAATGGAATAAGTGCCGCCCAGCCAGGGAAGAAAATTTCGGATATATCGCGTGCAATACAAACCACTGTTGAGCAGGAAGGCTACAGCGTGGTCCGTGAACTGACGGGTCATGGAGTAGGTGCGCATCTTCATGAAGAACCGGCAATCCCGAATTTCGTGAGCGGCGGACCAGATTTTCCCATTGCGCCTGGCATGGCACTGGCCATTGAGCCGATGGTCAACATGGGTAAGCATGATGTTTTCACGGCGAACAACCGCTGGACAGTCATGACGCGTGATAACTTGCTTTCCAGTCATTACGAAGATACGATTCTAATACTCGAACAGGGCAATCTTAACGTGACCGGAATAGCGGAGAACTGAGCAATGGCAAGGAAAGACCTCATTCAAACCGAAGGCACAATACTGGAGACCCTACCCAATGCCATGTTCCGCGTTGAACTGGACAATGGTCACAAAGTCCTTGCTCACGTTTCCGGGAAAATGAGAATGAGTTATATCAAGATCCTGCCCGGTGACCGGGTTTTGCTTGAATTGACGCCTTATGACCTTTCGCGGGGCAGAATCGTATGGCGCTACAAATAGCGACAGAAAGGGTTGATTTCTTGCATATAATGGATATAATATTTGTTTGGAGGAATATTGAAAGTTAAGGCATCGATCAAGAAAAGATGTGCAGCGTGTCGAGTCATAAAGAGAAAAGGCGTTGTGATGATAATTTGTAAGAATCCCCGCCACAAACAGCGTCAGGGATGACGGCAGGTGCTGCGATTAGAAGATACCTGCCTTTCTAAGGAGGTTTATGGCAAGAATTGCTGGTGTTGACCTGCCACCCAATAAAAAGGTGGAGTACGGTTTGACTGCGATCTTCGGAATTGGACTACGTACGGCTCAAAAGATCATCGCGCAGATTGGCATCGACCAATCTAAGCGCATCAAGGATTTAACCGATGATGAAGTTACGAAGATCAGAAAACTACTCGAAGCCGAATACCGGGTCGAAGGAGCTTTGCGTGCTGAAATAGCATCCGACATTAAGCGACTGATTGACATCGGTTGCTATCGCGGGACAAGACATAAGGTTGGATTACCTGCACGTGGACAGAGAACAAGGACAAATGCACGCACGCGTAAAGGACGGAAGAAGACCGTATCTGTCTACAGGGGGCCCCGAGGAGAGCGCAAGTGAAGAAACCAATCAGAGCACCAAGACGGAAAAAGGGTGTCCGAGTCGAATCGACCGGAATCGCCAACATTTTCGCATCATTTAACAACACGATCGTCTCAATCTCTGATGTCAAAGGTAATGTCTTGTGTTGGTCATCAGCAGGTCGAATCGGTTTCAAGGGAACGAAGAAGGGCACGGCGTACGCTGCTGCCAAGTGCGCGGATGCCGCAGCTCGCGAAGCCCAGGCACTGGGTCTGAGAAAAGTAGAAGTGCGGATCAAGGGTCCGGGCCCGGGACGTGAAGCTGCGATCAGAACATTGCAGACCGTCGGTCTAACCATTACGGCAATCAAAGATGTGACCCCGCTCCCCCATAATGGCTGTAAGCCACCGCGTCGCAGGAGGATCTGATGGCGCGTTACATCGGCCCTAAATGCAAAATATGCCGGCGCGAAGGTGAAAAGCTGTTTCTACGCGGAAGCCGCTGCTATACTGATAAATGTGCCTTTACTCGCAGGGGTTATCCCCCGGGTACGCATGGGCGTGTCGGCCGTAGAAAACTCACCTCCTACGCAACACAACTTCGTGAGAAACAAAAGGTCAAGGCGATCTATGGGATACTGGAACAGCAATTCCGTAAAACATTTGCCATGGCGACAAGAATGTCGGGAAATACTGGTGAGAATCTGTTAGGTCTGCTCGAAAGACGGCTGGACAATGTGATTTATCAATTGGGCATGGCTTCATCACGGACTCAGGCTCGGCAGCTGGTACGCCACGGCCATGTTCTGGTTAATGGGAAAAAAGCAGACATTCCGTCGTATATCGTGAAAACCGGTCAGGAGATAAAACTGGTGGATACCCTGAAGAAAAATCCCGAAGTTCTTAAGTCACTCGAGGAACGCGATCTGGAAAGAATAGTCGGCTGGTTGAAAATGGATAAAGACAAATTCACCGGTACCGTACTCAGGTATCCCAAGCGCGAAGACATAACACTGCCCATTCAAGAAAGTTTGATCGTTGAATTCTATTCAAAGTAGAGGGGAACTATGACACTAAAACCACTCGTCATGCCGAAGAGTGTCGAAGTCGATAAGGAAGTAACCAATGACACTTTTGGCCGATTCATACTCTCACCGCTTGAGCGTGGATTTGGCGTTACTCTGGGTAATTCGCTTCGCCGCGTACTCATGTCTTCGATACAGGGTGCAGCCATTACACGAATAAGAATAGAAGATATCCTCCAGGAATTTTCCACCATTCCAGGTGTCTATGAAGATGTGATACAGATCATCTTGAATCTGAAGAAGGTACGGGTCAAATTACTATCTGATGAACCTAGCAACCTATATCTGAAAGTAAAGGCAAAAAAGGAATACCTCGCCGAACACATTGAGAAGAACCCCAACATCATCATCGCTAACCCAGAGCAAAAAATCCTTACCGTCTCTGACACTAAAGTCAATTTTACGCTGGAGATGTATGTAGAGGCGGGTCGAGGTTATGTGCCTTCAGAAATGCTGAAGCACGGCGAAGCACCGGTAGGCACAATCTTCCTTGATGCCATTTTTTCTCCGGTTCTGGCCGTTAATTTTGATGTTAAGAACACACGGGTCGGTACGAGAACGGATTATGACCATCTCGTTCTTGATATGAAGACCGACGGCACCATAACGCCTGTCGAGGCACTGGTGGAAGCGAGTGGATTGCTGAAACATCATCTCTCCTTTTTCACGAGCCTCGGCGTCGAACCTCAATTCTCCTCCAAAGAGCAACTCGATGCCGAGCACCGGAGAATCAGGGAGATCTTGAAACGCAGCATCGATGAACTCGAGATATCGGTTCGAGCGTCAAACTGCCTCAAGGATAAGAACATAAAAACGATCGGTGAACTGGTCCGGAAAAGCAGCAAAGAATTGCTCAGTTATGAGAATTTCGGCCGGAAATCCCTTAAGGAATTGGAGAAGAACCTTGCCAAAGAGGGACTGCATCTCGAGATGGATGTCAACAAATACCTGAAAGAGGATATATAATATCATGAGACACGGGAACCGCGTAAAAAAACTCGGCAGAACAAGGGAGCACCGACGCGCCCTCATGAGAAACCTTTGTCGTTCGCTGTTTATCTTCGAGAAGATCAAAACGACATTACCCAAGGCCAAGGCGGCGAGACAAGTTGCGGAACGGCTGATCGAATTTGCCAAGAAAAACGATATTGCGGCAAAAAGAAGGATCTACCAGTACCTTCCCGATCATAAGCTGGTGAAAATAATCTGTGATGAGATCGGTCCGAAATTTGCCGGTCGTAATGGTGGCTACACGAGAATTTACCGCATCGGACCGCGCCTCGGTGATGGCGCAGAAATGGTCCTGCTGGAGCTTGTCGAGCAGAGTGACGCATCCGCGATCACACAACGAAGAAAGCTGATTGAAAGACGACAACTGGCTGAATCCAAGAAAGAAAAGAAAACCAAAGAGAAGAAGCAAAAAGCCGAGCCGAAGGAAACAAAAAAAGAGAAAAAGACAACAACGAAAAAATCATCAAAGGCAAAGAGCACCAAGAAAAAATCCGAGTAGCGGTTCGGTGTCTATTTTTGCCATCGAACGGATACACATCTGTCTAAAGCATTTACTGCAGTGAGACACACCAGGAACAGCATTTATCTGTTTATTTGCACAATGATCATGGCTGCCTGCGTGCATCAACGTGCAATTGAGAAACCGCCCTTTGAGACCGTACACAAAAGGACCCATGAATTCCGCAGAGGTATGTGGGTACGGGCCGCTTCAACCGCTTCGCCCGACTCGATATCTCGTATAATGCAGATTGCCGGACAGATGAAGATCACCGACATCTTTGTACAGGTGGTGGTAGGCGGTTACGCATATTATGATTCGGACTTATTGCCGCGTAGCCAGTATCTATCTAAAATATCAGATCCTGATTATGACCCGCTGGATTCGCTGATCAGGGCGTGTTCAACGACGGACATAAGGGTTCATGCATGGGTAAATACGCTCCTCTACTGGTCGCTACCCGAACCACCCGATTCACTGAACCACATACTTCATAAACACCCCGAATGGTTCATTAGCGATGTCAACAATCGTTCCATGGCTGATTATCTGTACCGCAAATGGAAAAATCTCCGTTTGG
>JBFEPB010000066.1:0-6932 GCA_041550295.1 bacterium
AACATCGTTCCTAACGAGAGATACTTGATGCTCGATGCTTGATACTGGATACGGAAATTGTTATAACGTTACGTCTCTCAACCTCTCAGTCTCTCAAGTTCCAGGCTTCTTTCTGTACCGTACTAGTCAGGTGTTGACATCTAACCAAATATCGTTATTATTCTATTAAGTTGAGGAGGAACAAATGTGGGTTGTTGTTCATTTCAAGGATGGGCGATTACTCAAAGGATTTACGCGCGATTTTACACCAACGAAAATAATGTTCCATCTCACATCTGAACAGAACAAGGATCGCGGCAGTGAGTACGAAATAAACCTTTCCGACCTGAAGGCAATATTCTTTGTGAAAACGCTCGAAGGCAACAAGGATTATGCCGAGAAAAAAAGGTTCGAAGAAGTCGACACCGCTGGTCTGAAAGGTCTCAAAATAAGGGTTGAATTCACTGACGGCGAAATAATTAGGGGAATAAGTCTCGGATACAGCAAATCGACCAAGGGATTCTTTGTGATTCCGGTGGATCCTGAAAGCAACAACGAACGAATTTACGTAAATGCTGATTCGCTCCGTGACGTCAAAGTCGGAGCAGCAGCCGAAAAATAGCGTAGTCTCCTTCCGGAGGTGTAAATGTACACTACCATGTTGTTTTCTTTCTTGGTGACATATCTTGCCGGCACTTCTGGTTTTGTCAACATACCTACTGCCGATACGTACGATATGAACGGAACCTGGGGCGTTGGGTTTGCCTATTCACATACGATGTATTCGGAAGACCCCGATCTAACAGATGATACCGAACCTGACCCGGCAGATTATAACATCTTTCTTCGTTATGGCTTCGCAGGACGAGGCGAGGCTGCCATTTCCATGTACACACCAAGCGCCTTTGCACTCAGCATATCATACGTGATAATGAAACCACAGAAAGGCCCGGCACTGTTCATGGGAATCGATAATATCACGTATGCCAAACACATATCCTCTCTTGGTACCGGTGACACCGTCGGATTTCTTGAAGAGGTCGGTTACACTACTGCATCAGGCGGAAGACCCCCAGAGATGCTCTCGGCATATGTAGGTCTGCAACAGACCTTTGGCAACATATTCAACATTGTTGTCGGCATCGGCCGAGGTAGATTCGTTGGCTACGGCGACCGCAGCCACTATTTCAACACGGATCTCTTTGTTCTCGGCGACGAGTATACAACCGAGGAGCATTCTTCCTGGGTACTCGGATTGTTCCTTGGGGCATCCCTACGCTTTCCCTTCGGTCTTGAACTCATGGCTGAAATGGACGGCCGCGACGCCAGCATCGGTATGAGGTACAACAACAAGTACGTGACACCCACGCTGGCACTGACTAAAATTGAACAGTTCGGTGATCGGCGCCCGTTCTCACCCCGCATTGCTGTTGGCATTGAAACTACAAATCGTTTTATGCTTGACCGCCCCGCTGCCGGAACGATCGAATGTGTGATCCAGGACAGTCAAGAAAAGACACTGTTGACCAATTCACTTGTCGAAGTAGCAGAACTGAACAAGAAATATACAGCAAGCGGCGGGACTTTCTCGTTGAACCTACCTGCCGGTAATTACACATTACTCGTTACCCGATCCGGCTATGTAGACTATAGGGCAAAAATAAACGTAAAACCGAATATCCGGAGCAAGCTGGTATTTAACCTGCAGAAAACAGAAGAAGCCCTGCGGTCGGAACAAGCAGCAATTGAGAAACAAACCAGCATAAGAAATCACCTGGAACAGGGAAAGATATATTTTTCCGAAGGCAACCTTGCACAGGCAAAAACGGCATTTGAGATGGTTCTTTCTCTGGACCCGGGAAATGTCGAGGCGCAGGAATCGCTCGGCGCCCTCGAGCTCAGACGCGCAAACCTAATTGCCTACCATACTTCCGAAGCAAAGAAACAGACTCAGGCGAAGAGCTATACCCAGGCGATTCAATCATGGCAACAGGTACTATCTCTCGATCCCCAAAACACCGAAGCAAGAAATGCGGTAGCCGAACTCCGTAAGCTGACTGCCACACCTGCCAAGCCTCCCGCGAAACCTACCCAACCGTCCAAACCTTCTGCCCCCAGGGTAAGTGAAGCCGAGATCGAGAAACTCTACAAAAGAGGTGTATCATTATTCACCAGCGAGAAATATGACGAAGCGCTTAACATATTCAAGCGTGTGCTTGCGCTCGATCCGAATCACGTCGGTGCAAAAGAATATAAGAAGCGCACCGAAGCAAGATTGAAAGTCCTCGGAGGAAGAGGTTAGAAGCGGCAGCAAAATTGGCGATCAATGGAAAAAGCCCCCGCGATGGGGGCTTTTTCTTGGACCGGCGTGCGCTCTGGAAACGGCACTAGCCGGTTCTGGCTCTCATGGTCAGAAAATTAATTATCACCCTTACGAAATAATAAATATCGGTGGTCAAGGGATGCCGCTTCCTTAATTCGCTGTAGCGTCTCTCCGATTCAATTATCCCCTCAAAGGTCTTCGGGCAGTCAGCGTAGTAAGGCGGAACAAACCCTGGTCTGAGATTCGCTCGTTCTTTCCTCCACGCTTCAGGGTATAGTTCGAGAAATTCCCTTGAAAGATGCCTGACCCCTACGAATGTCAGCTCACCTCGGAGAAGATTGAGTACTTGCGGTATTTCATCCAGCCACAATTTTCTGAACACCTTGCCCCACACCGGAACCCTGTAATCACCGATTACCTTCCCATTGTTATCAATTTCCAGATTGTCAAGTATGTAGTCGTGCAGGTAATTCGCGTAGGGATGCATTGTCCTGAGTTTATAGCAATAAAATGGCCGGCCATGTAGACCCTGTTTCTTTATCTTAATCAGAATTCCCTCGCACGGGTCGCCATTTGAAGGGGCAATGCCTGCTCTGGTGACAAAACACAGATGTCCGGCACTCTCCCTTACGCTCAATATCTCATATCCGCAAAACCGTAATCTACCCAAGGCTTCACACTTTGACATGAGACGACGTCTGGCTATCCCAATCCTTCGACCAACCCCGATGCTGCCGACCAGACCCGGCAGCGCCCTGCGAACTACAAAGTCGTAGAGAAAGATGATGGCGTAGATGGCTCGGCTCCTGCGCCGGAGGATGTGCATCTTCCTCGTTTCCATAGTCTCGGTCCTTCCCACGAGCATACCGCCGGGTTTCAATCTATCATGTACTTTGCGGAGAAATCCGTTGATCTCAACATAATCGTTGAGCGGTGATACGCTCAGGATCAGATCGTATTTTTTGCCTGCTTCCGCGCGTTCGATGTCCTGTTTCCCGCTGATTATGAGAAAATCGACACCCGCAGGTTGGGAGTCTGATAAATGCTTAACTAATACAGAAAGGGACTCGCCAAAACATACGCCCTTGAGCAAGTCTTTCACCATCCGTCTCATTTTTCTTTGCCTGGTATTCATTTATTCGATCGGCTCCCTGAACCGCGACTCGTAATCGACTTCGTTCCTTACTCGTTCGTGACTCGAAGGATAATTCTCTATGAACCAGGTCAGGAATGCAGTCACATCTATCTTCTCGCGCAGCAACTTGTCCCTCTTCACACGAAATTTTTTCTTCACGTCCTTCATTCGCAACAACTCGATCCCCCTTTCTATTGAACGCTCCTGATCAGCAGGCGATTCAGTATAATTATAGACAAGACCATATTTGTCCTCCTGTTCTTTCGTATAATATCTACCGGTATCATCGAGAAAGATCGCCGGTGTCCCCAGCACCGCACTCTCAGAAGCCATAGTCCCGCTCTCTCCATACAGCAAAGATGAATAATAGATCGCATCATGCATCAGGTCCGGTGTCAGCGAGAACCTGTAAGGACTCAACTCATCATCCAATTCCGTCTCAGAGGAAATATAGACCTTCGCATACTTAGAGAACTCGTGTATCGCCTTCTTCTTGTTGGGCATGGACACACCTCGGTGCGCCAGGTCATGACTCGCGCGCCAGGACACGAAACGCATAATGACATATTTCTCATCTCTAGACATCCCCATCATTCGGAAGACGTCTGGATTAGGTATGAAATATCTCGGACGCAAGTATGCCAGCTCGTGATAACCGTCATATCTGACCTGTTTGGTTCCGAGGTCCCGGTTGAAACTCCGTGATGTAAGAATTGCCTTGGTAAACGGTTTGTACAACCAGATCTGCTCCATGTTGCCTGTGTCTTCGGTAGAAATATGTGGCTTATTCAAAAGAGAAGCAACGTGCGCTGCATACATTGATCCGTGGCTGACAAACATGTCGGCATTGAAACGCTTCGCCACAGAATACAATTTCGTATCGAATTTCATCATACCGTACGCCTTGCCATAGATGGTCGCATAACGATTCCCGAAGCTCACGTGCTCCATGTCATACTTCCGCAGGAGTTCCAGCGTCACCTCTTTGGCGCGCGTGGTGACGAGGTAACGGTGCCCGCGTCTTTCTAGCTCCCGAAGCGCATTCTTGAAAAGATGGATGTGCGCAGGATGTCCGGCATCACAGATTATTCTCATAGTTCTCAAAGTGCTAGTGCACCATTCTCCATAAGCGAAATCCCGCTTGACTGATCGCGTTCAAAGCCGGCCGGTGGATCTTGCGCAGACGGCCATAGCTTACCAGCTCTCCGCCGAATTTTGACTTGAATTCCCTCACCCCGTATTCGACATCTGGTCTGCCCGCGCCCATAAAATCAAAGAAATCAAATCCATTCTCTGCACCCCACTCGATGGGCGCCCATGTAGCAAGCACTCCTGGATAAATATTATCATGCGCTCTCGAGCCAGCGACGTACAATTCGTAGATGACATTTCTCGAGTAGTTCCTTGATATCGGGCACACTATCCCGCCGATGATCTTCCCGTTGTTTCTGACCAGGAAAGTGATACCGCTGTTCCGCGCACTCAATATTCGATGAAAGGACGTAAAGAAGCTAAGCGGCGGCAGAGGTTTCTTCACCACTGCCGAGTAATAGTCAGCCAGGATCCCGTAATACTCAACAATATCATCTTCGTTTGCCGCGATCGATATCTCTGCTTTTTCCAGACCTCTTCTCACCTGCCTCCGCTTGCTCGAACTCAATTTCGAGAATAGTACATCCTTTCCCTTTGCCAGATCGACGAGGAAATTCAGGTGTGCGCTAACGCGGTACCCTTGTGCTTCGAACGTCCCATAGCTTGCCGAAAAGTCCCAGAGATTTCGGAATTCGGTGTACAGTGCTTCGGACTTTACTATATTGTCATAGTTGTACAATAGCGTCTTCATGACCGATTGGTCGTTGTCTCTCACAAGCGGTCCACCCCATACCACTGCTCGCGCTGTCAACCCGCGCGGCACAAAACTATCTTCCCTTTGAACAACAGACAAGAGGACGCCCAACACTTCATCGCGATCGTCAAGCAGCGCGACAAGAATCGGCTCATAGCTTTTTGTATGCCGGTACACATCGTACATCTCCGGGCTCTGAAAGATGTTCCCCTCTGGATGCAGGAACACAAAATCAGACCACTTCAGATTGTCCAGTTCACGTACTACCTTCATGACACCTTGGCCCTACCTCACCGAAACCAGATACCGCTTGCCAAAGTTCTTGGTATTCTGCCACAGCAATTCCTTTAGCCAGGGACCAATACTGTCGTTCCATCTGTGCGGGTGGATCGTGATCATCGCCTTCCCTGGAAATCCACCATTGCCGCACCCTGAGACGATCTCAAAGGTCGACCTATATTTGTGGCCGAGCGGCGATACAACCTTATCCCTTACGTTGAAATCGGTTCCATCCCATCTCCTCCCGGTATCTGTCAGGTACATCACCTCATTGAAATCAATGTCAAGATAGGGTTCGCCCAGCACGCCGAACTCGCGGTAATCATAGTACTCCCAGAGTGAACGGTTGTCGAATCTGGACAGCGGACTGCCGTGCATACAGATCGTCTTCACCGGATACAATTCCCTTAGCGCCGCCAGATGCTTCTTGAACAGGACAATAGCACACTGCAGATTACCGCGGGCGGTTGAAAGATCTTCGTAATGGTAACCGATCTCATGTCCGAGCGCCGCAATTCTTCGAATCACCGGTACGGTGCTTTCCAAATCGATTGTCCTGAAATAATAACTCGCTCTTATGTTACGCTTATGCTCGAGTTCAGCCATATGCAGCGCTGACTCAGGGTATTTGTCAACGTCGTGCCGCATGATGACAAAATGCTGCGGCCTCCTATTAGAACAATATTGCACGAATGTGATAAAATCGCGTTTTGTCTTTAATCTATCGAGCAAGAGTTCATATGCACTGAGTGTAAAATCACGCATCGCAGCCCCTTTCTGCACGAAACGCGAATAACAAAATGCAGTATTCGGCAAGTTCAGTTATCATATCCATTCCTTTTCAGAACGCTTTCATAAACCCCAATAATCCTCCTCGCCACCTTCTTGATCTCAAGATGTCTTATCATGTCACGGCCGTTCGTCCTCACGCCACGGTCCAACACCTTGATTACCTTCTCCGCCACGTCATCGGGAGCAAAGGTTGTAATGTAGCAACCATCTGTACTTCCAATGACTTCGCCAACATCGCCAACGTCAGTTGAGACGATCGGCAAGTTGCATGCCATTGCTTCCTTGATGACATTGGGAGAACCCTCCTGAAGTGACGTGAGTAGTAACAAATGCGCTGAATTCATCAACTCGACCACCGTGTCCTGATCCACGCCAAACGCACTTTCCAGTCTCGCTCCGGGATACTTCTTCTTCACTATCTCAAGAGCCTGAAAGGCAAGAGGGAAATTCTTCCTACGTAGCTGAGGATTACCGAGAAAAAGTATTCTCTTTTCCGACGACGCCGCGCTACGGTTCATGCCGAAAGAAGCCGGTTTGAACTTGGTGAAATCAACACCGTTCGGTATGACGTATACGTG
>JBFEPB010000067.1:0-6851 GCA_041550295.1 bacterium
AATATTCATCATCGTCGCGTGACGGATTTGCACCGGCATGGTCGATGGCAAAGACACGGGCCGAACCGTCGATCCGCTTTCCCCAGTAGTTGAATCCAAAATATGACAACCATATCGCACCTTCAGCGATGAAGAAGGTCTGAGCCTTCGACCTATCACCCTGTATCATCTGCCCCAAACCAGGAACCATGATTGAAGCCATCACGGGGTTCAAAGCCTGTAACAATATGAGAGAAATGCCTAAGAACACAAAACCTCCTACTTCAAGACGGCAAACTTCTTGAATTTAACTTCACTCCTGCCGTCGCTCTGCGCTTTAACGCGTAGTATGTATAACCCGTTTGACTGTCGCGTAAAATCAAATTCTACTTCGTTATATTCGTTCCGGGTCGTACCGGACAATTCTGCCTTGCCGATCGAACGTCCGGTGATGTCAAGTATTTCCACCGTAACATCTGACGCCTCGCCGACGAAAAAGCGTGCGCGCCCCAGGTTCACCACCGGCGAAGGGTACATATAAACATTCCCCAGCAACGTGGCTGGAATCTGGACATCCGGCAGGGCGGCGGTAAAATAACCGTCATTTCCAGGTGCGTTCATGTAGCCCTGCCACGACACGCGGGTACCGGGAAAATCCCATACGTACAACTTGCCGTAATCGCTGCCACAGGCAAGTTCAAGATCGCCATCACCGTCCAGGTCGAACACAACACCAGGGCTCGAGAAGCCACCCTCGCCGAACAAGGGCGAGAGCGCATTTTCGAACTTGCGATCGTTGATGATCCTTAGATTACCGGTGCCAAATGTGTCCGAGGTTGCAAGTCCAAAACAAATATCTTCACTGGTGTTTCCGTCAAGATCGGCAACGAGCAATGGATATAGAATGAAATCGTCGTAGTGCACCGGGAAATTCTCAACCGACGTACCATTTCTGTTCGCAACATACAGCGTCGTACTGCTATTGGGCATTATAATATCTAGGTAGCCGTCGTGATCGACGTCGGCAAGCGCCGGTGTGTAGTAGAATATCGTATCGATCAAAATGTCAAATTCCGACTCCAGGGTATCTCTGCTGTAGATGTATATCGTCCCGTATCCATTTATGATCACGGCTTCGTTTGCGCCGTCGCGGTCGAGGTCACCGACAACCGGCGACGAATATGTCAGCATGTTGTGACTGGCATCCGTGAACTCGTGAACAATGCCGTCCTGATTGAGGATCCAGAACCTTCCATCAGAACCAAGTACGCCGATCTCACGATCGCTTCCACTGAATACACAAGGTGTGGAAAGCAGCTCGGTGTTCACGTATATTGGATAACCATCGATGTTCTGACCATCTTCCTCAAGGCAATACAGGTTACGATCCTTGCTTCCGAAAATTATCTCGTTCATTGAATCACCATCGATATCAAAAAGCAACGGGGCTCCGACAACGGCATCACCGGTCACGAAAGGAAACCCGGGTAGCGTGTTGAGATCGCTGCCGTTGACACAGCGCATATTCAAGCCGGAACCGTATGCGATATCATCAGTCCCGTCACCATTTACATCACCGACGGCAAGGAAAGTATTTATCAGACCCACGAATCCGCTGGTGAACAAGGTACCGTCGTGATTATAGGCATGAATCCAACCATTTTGCGTGGCAACAATGATCTCCCGGTCGCCGTTGCCATCAAGATCACCGTAGGTGACTTCTTTGACTCCAGCTCCGCTCTGCACAACAACCGGAAACCCTGCCTGAAATATGTCGAAATCCAGCGAAAAATCCATCAAGGTATCGGGTACTGAAAGGATATTCATATCAATAAGCGATTTGCCATAATACGCATCTGAGTTCGGGTTTGTGGAAGGCCCAAAATGACTGCTGCCCTTGCCGCTGTCGTCAACGAAAAACAAGTCGTATCTGGAACCGTAGTATTCCAGAGAATCTCCATAGTAGTATGCATCGAAATGCTGTATACCGTCTGCCTCCTCGAGGTCTACGCCCTTGTGCTGCGGATCGATCTGCATGGTATTGCTTGCATAGTAGGCATTAACAATATTATCGTCGATATGCCATACCGCAATACCGCTTGCCGGCAAGAAGAAATCGAACTCACCATTATCTACGTATACGGGTATGCCATCTTCCGCATCTATTATAATAGTATCCTTCTGCACAACATCCTGCTGGCGGTTCTCAATCAAGAAGAATTCAGTTGCGGAAATCGGAACTTTTACGAGCGTCTGGCCGACAACACTATATTGCGTTGTATCAATGGCTGAGGTGCGAATAGTGATAAGGCTTTCCGGGTCGGTTAATACTGTTGGGTTAACCCAACCCATTGTATACCTTGTCCAGGCACCCATGTTGGCGGGGATGCAACCTTCTGGGGCACCGGCCGCAGGGCTCCCGACCCAACCGCCAGTACCCATCAAATCAAAAGCACCGACGCCATTGGACCAACCGGTAATGTCGTACAGGTCGGGCAGATTGAGAATATGCCCGAACTCGTGAACAACCGTACCCACTGCGCCCACCATGTACTCATCGACCCTGGCCATCTCGGCATTCACACTGACCGGTGAGTCAATGGTGTCCGTCCCTCCATTCGCAAGGATATGCGGTACGCCAAGATAGAATTCAAGCGCACCCGGTGGAATCGTAGCCGATGGTATGTCACAAAACCTCAGGAAATTAATACTCGTCTGCCATTGTGTCCCGGCGTGAAAAATGATGATCGCGTCATAGTCCGAAAAATCAACCGTCTCATCCTGATCTGCTGCGGCAATCGCATCAGCCAAGATACGTACAAGACCCATTTCCATAGCATAAGTATTATAGTATACGAAACCATTCTCTGCATCATATTCAACAAACCCGCTGTAGTATCGCATCTTATGGGGTAGCTGGTAACTCGTCAGATTATGATCGGGTTTCACCGTGTATGTTACGTTACAATTGCCGAATGAATTTACTTTGTAGTAATTGCTCAGAAATTGCATGTGACGAGAGAAGTAAACACCGCTGTGCGGAGGGTCATAGAATAGACCATCGTCCGGGGTGCCGTAACCGGTCAGGTCCATCTTTCCGTCACCGGTCGTGCAAACTTCGTCGTCTTCCACGAACTCAACTTTCAAAACAAGAATATTGAGGTCCTGCCTGCCCTTCATCGTTAAGGGCAGAGGGAATCCCTGGAATAACCTGATATTCGTGAAGCGTCTGACCGGCATGCTCTGCGTGCCCATATCAGATGATAGTTGTAGAGTAAGGTTCGTTGAGGGAGGAGTTTGCTGAACGGTCTGACCTGGCACGTTCTTGACAAGCATGATCTGCTCAGCATGAATCAAACACGCAAACAGCATTAAGGTAAATAATTTGCCCAAGATAACCTCCGTGTTTTCACGTAAAAAATCGTTGAAAGATAATCTGCCTGTTCAACTTTTTCACATATGAGCGGCAATTCAAAACTATCAACATCTATTCACCAGAAGAACACAAATAATCTCGTTATTATAGCAACGAATAACATAGTGTCAAGACAAAGCCCGCATGAACGGATGGCGAAGATTCGTAGGGATGATCAGAATCTCAACCGGTATTGGTACTGCAAACTATACTCACCAGTTTCATCACGTTCGACATGAATCTTGTTCTTATCATCGATGAAATATTCCACATTGAATTCATTGGAAAAAGTCGTTATGTCGTAGGTATAGGTTACAAAGAGGTTGCGTGAGATATATTTCCCGACCGTCACTTTAGTCTTCTCGTCGGCTTCAAAAAACGGAGTCTCGATGCGGAAATAGTCGAGTCCTGTATACTGCCTTATTGTCCGGGACACATCGCCCTCCAACCAGGAAAGCAAACTATGGGGAATGACTTTACTGATGTAGTCACCGCGTTTTATCTGTTCAAGTTCCTGCCAAGTGATATTCAGGTTCAAATATGTCACGATATCCTGTTCGGTGTATTCGCCCGGTGGGTCGGTGTAGAACTCGAATATCGGTTCTGATATCGGCCCGAAGAAATGGAGAATGATCTTAATCGCCTCTCTGGTATCCAACTCACCCCAGAAATCAACGTACGGATCAATCTCATCCTCCGGGATAAAGGTAACCGTACCTTCAGTTATCGAAAGCACATGATTCAGCCAGTAGTAGCTGCCCCGTCTAGTTTCCAGCACGCCCGAAAGATGGACTGGTCCGCTTTCCTTGACGATAGAAAGCTCACCACCGAATTCAATATCAGCATCGCGGTTCCTGAGCCAGATATCCCTTTCGCCTTTCAGCCTTACATTGAGTCGCCAATTTTCGTCCGCGACCTCCTGTTCCTCTTCAATTTTCATTCCGAATTCAAGCGGCACGACCGCTTCCTTGACCGTGATATTCCCGTAATAGTACATTACCCGTTCGCGCATATTCAATGTGAAATTGCCGCTCCCTCTGCCATAGGCAAAGGGAGGGAATTGAATCGGGGCATCGGTAAAACTGAAATCAAAATTGAGATTATTCACACCGAACCGTTTCTCTAGTTTTACAACACCGCCCCCGCTCAACGGCCGACCAGAAATTTCGCGACCATTTGCCGGCGACATGATCCCGGTACCCGACAAAAAATTTATCCGATCGCCCTCAAACACGACATCCGTATTCACTGAATCAAACTGCGAGGCGATCACGTCCACGCCGAAAGAACCGTCGTGAATTCTTCCACCGCCGCTGAACGCGAATTGCTCGAGATTACCCTCAAATCGGACCTGGCCGGTCATCAGGCCGGACGGATTTTTCAGAAATTTGTCGAGAAAAGCCAATACCCAAACACCCACATCCTTGAATCTTGCATTCAATTCCGAATGGTCGACCGAAACAACACCGGTTGCATCAAAGACCTGTGCATTATCATCCTGGACGTGGAGCGAGTCGACGATCACACTCATGTCCTTGTAGCGACCGGTGAATTCAAGAGACCCATTCTTCAAACCCATGAAATCGATATTGTGCGCGCTAATCGTTATGGAATCATTAATGAAATCCAGGTCCAGTATTCCGCGCATTTCCTCACGCAATCCAAGCAACCTGGTGAAATCGTAAAGATCGACCGAACTGAGCTTGAGCAAGAACGGAGACCTTGAGAATTTGAGAAAACCGTCGGCAAACGCCAAATTCACATCACCGATCGTGCCTGCCTCGATGTTGAAATCTATCATCTCCGTATTCTTTGCAACGACCCGGTTGTGATTGACAATCAAAGAGCAAATCGTCCCGCGCAGGCCTTCACGCAGTATACCATCAACGAGAACAGTGTCCGCTTTGTCCGACGCAATGAATCGGAATGAACTGTCGGTCACGGTGAGTCCCGCGCGCTCGAACTGATAATCTCCGTACCCGAGATCATTGAGGGCAAGCGAGAGAATGCGCTCCTGCCTATCCTTCTGAAAATCCGTGCTCTTTATTTCCACATTCTCGACACTGAAGCCATTTGCCGAGAAATCGCGGATCAGCAAATCACTATCAACACTCAAGGCCAGCAGGTCATCAGGATAGCCGGTCACCTGGACTGAACCGTTCAAATGTCCGCTGATCGGAAGGTACTTGGCAAAACGATGGATATCGAAATCCGCAAAATGCAAACCTACATCGAGCTCCGGTAATACCGAACCATGAGCCTGCAGCGTCCTGCCGTTCTCGATGACAAACAGCGAATCCAGGTAAAGGCTTGACCCCGAGAAGGACCCATAGCACAAAACCGAATCCAGACCCAACCCACTATCTTGAGGCGAACTGACGAATCCAATAAAATCATTTTCCCTATATGACAGGTATCCATTCACAACCAGCGGCTCAGTCGAATGGATCAACTGACTGACATTCACGTTGTTGAAGTTGGACACGAATTCCACTTCATTGAGTTTGACCACCCTTAATTGTGCAAATAATGTGCCACCGAAGATCTCGGCATCAACGATATTTGCCCAGATCGTATCCGGAGCTGCGTTCGTTTCAAATCCGAACCGGTCGAACGGAGAAAACCCAAAAGCAGTACCACGTATCTCCGGCATCAGGTTACCCTCTTCGTACGTGATATTGCCGACAAACTCCAACCTCCCAGTCAATTCAACACCTGAAGCAGTAGACCTCGTCATACCGAGAACCTCTAGTTTTCCAAGATCAACGTTCGCTTGCTCGAAATGAAACCTGGCATGTGGTCCCTCGAATGAATATGAGCCGTCGCCTTTCATGGTAAAACCGCTGCCATCGAACCTGAATGCATTCAGCTTGATGTTCTCATTGGTTATGTCAGCATCCAGATTTAGTGACTTTACTTCAAGCGCGTACTCCTCTGAATACACAGATAGATTCCTCGTAATCAAATGGATGCCCGAACTCGCAAAATCAATGAAAAAAATACCCGAGATCCTGCTTGCTTCATACGAACGCTCATTTCTGTATGTTATCTCTCCGTTTTTGATGCTGACACGTAAGCCCAGTCTGATTCGTGGCAGCCCTGTGAAATTTCTTTCCGCGACCTTTTCCTTATCTTTTTTCTCCACAATAGTGATGTTCGGTTCAAACAAAGTGATCTCAAATATATTCGGCAACTGGAGCATGAAGAGATTGAACCGGTAATGAATCTCGGCCCGTGTCCCACTGACCACATTTGTCTCTGAGAATATCACCTTATAATCATCAAGACGGAACCCCTGTAGTATATTCCCTCTGATATTCCGATATTCAATATCTGCGCCAGTGATGAGCTCCAGGATATCGAGCGTCAGGGCACCGAACTTTGCGCTTGTAACATACAGCACTGTACCGCCGAGGATCAACAGGAAGGCGATGGGTCCAACAATATGTCTGAAATA
>JBFEPB010000068.1:0-6804 GCA_041550295.1 bacterium
GGTCCTCATGGTTGTGATTTTTATCAATATGCCCTCTGGGCTGCAGTTGTACTGGTTCACTTATAACATTTTGACTTTGATTGAACATTTTGTGATAAAGAGAGGAGGACGAAAATGAGAGTGACTGAAGCGTCAGGGACCAATCTCGAAGAAGCCATCGAATCCGGATTAAGAAATTTAAGGGTGAGGCAGAGTGAGGTGGACTACGAAGTGATCTCCGAAACCGAAGAGGAAGTGAAAATCAAGATGGAAGTTAAAGAACCTCGCCAGCACCTTCTCGAAGTGACCAAATTCATTCTTGAGAGCTGCGGATTCAAGCCGAATATCAACATCGCCAAGGACGATAAGGGTTTCTATGTAAATATCAAAACAAGACATGCCGATGCGATTCTCATCGGGAAGAAAGGAGAAACACTCTGGGCGCTCCAATATTTAATAGCACGCCTGATGAAACGTTTTCATCCCAATCTAAAGATCCTGGTAGACGTGAGCGGATACCGGATGCGTCGTACAAATTTCCTGAAAAAGAAAGCTGAAGCAATCGCCCGCATAGTCCTGCAGACCGGACGCGAAATGGCGCTCGATCCATTGACAAAAAGGGAGCAACAGATCGTCGAGCGTAAGCTCAGCGAGATAAAAGGAGTAAAACTCTACAGTATAGGGAAGGGAGCAAGCAAGAACGTCATAATTGCTCCGAACGATGAATCCAAATGATACGATCGTTGCCTGCATAACACCTTCCGGCTACTCAAGCATAGCCGTAATACGTCTCAGCGGCGATCTGGCAATACCCCTCCTGCACAGAATATTCAAACATGTAAAGGCAGCTGTGCCTTATTCGGCACAGCAGGTACACTACGGTCATGTTTTCGATCCGGTCGGGGGTAATGAGATCGACAGCGCACTTGCCGTGACCTTCAATTCACCGCATTCGTATACGGGCGAAGACGTCGTGGAAATTTCTTGCCATGGCAATCCGTTGATAGTGGATCGGATAATCAGGATCCTGATGGACCTCGGAGCACGTATCGCCCGCCGCGGCGAATTCACACGGCGTGCCCTGCTCAACGGGAAGATCGACCTTATTCAGGCCGAGGCCGTACTCGATACAATCTATGCGCCGTGTGACCAGGCCCGCAGGTTGGCACTATTACAGTACGAAGGAAAACTCTCGGAGAAGATTTACGATATTCGCTCGAAGATCGTGGATGCACTTTTCTTAGTTGAGGCAGAGATCGATTTCCCCGAGGAAGAAGACGTAAGACACGACCGGCATGCCGCGGTCGAGAGTCTCGTCCCGGTGATCGATGAGATGGATGCATTGCTCAAAGGGGCATCGACCGGCGTGAAGATCAGAACGG
Organism: bacterium; assembly: GCA_041550295.1. Lineage (GTDB taxonomy): Bacteria > Hydrothermota > Tepidihabitantia > SM23-42 > SM23-42 > SM23-42. The sequence goes on from JBFEPB010000068.1 coordinate 1,362, forward strand.
GGTATCGAGTATTGATCACTGGGCGTTCCAATGTCGGCAAGTCGACTTTGTTCAACCGGTTTGTCGGACACGAACGGGCGATCGTTCATGAAACACCTGGTACGACGCGGGATTTTATTGAGGAAGCCCTTGAGATTGGAGGACTTCGCGTCCTGCTCTACGACACGGCTGGGATCCTTTCTGAAGCGAAAGGTCCGGACGAAATCGCACAGCAGAGAACCAGGGCACTGCTCCAGAGCGCCGACCTGGTGCTGCTGATGTTCGATGGCTCTGAACCCATGAATGAGGAGGACGTGCGCCTCTACGATCTTGTGAAGCATAAACCGAGGTTGCTTGTCGTTAATAAGATAGATCTTAATGTCAGGTTGAGCAACGAATTGATTCTGTCAGACTCATTGAAGATTTCTGCCATGACCGGCAAGAACATCGATGCACTGCAGCAGGAAATAGAACGCACACTCCTGCCCGGATCTTTGCCACAGGACATCATGATAACAAGACACCGCCACATTGATGCCCTTACCAGAGCTCGTACATGTCTCGTTGATGCCAAGAACGCACCGACCCTCGAGACGATGGCCTATGAAATGCATTCTGCCCTGGATGCGATCAGTGAGTTGACGGGCCAGGTATTACGCAAAGACATCCTTGATCGTATATTTGATGAATTCTGTATCGGCAAATGAGGCGATAACCGTTATTAACGTTAGATCCCGGATACTTGATACTGAAAAACGTTTTTATCGTTTAGATCGTTTGAACGTTAATATCGTTGTCGTAACCGCAGGTCCTAGACCTATATCCCGTGTTTTGGTCATTTGAATTTTGCATTTCGGATTTGTTTAAGGTTTAGTGTTTATGGCTAATAAGCATCTTAACCGTGGAACGTCAGACGGTGTCTTAATTGTTGACTTCTCCACAATTTCGTCTATAATGCCGTAGTGATAATCGACCCCATCGATCTGAACCTTATCCGACAGCTCGAGCTCCAAGGAACAATCCCAGTTCACGATTTTGTCAGTAAATTTCACATTTCCCAGAAGGAAATACTGTTGAGGATAAGAAATTTCGAAGATACTGGTTTGATTAGCGGCTACGGTTTCAAGTTGTTTCTTCCGGCCGTTCACGGAGGGAAATGGTATTGGGGTTGTATAGCAGGCGAAGCTTCTTCACGGTTTAGATTGGGAAATGCAATTCCGTTCATTGAGGAGATGGTCGAGAATCTGGTCTTTCCACCGGGTGTGTGTCCGAATATTTCATTATTGTTCTACGCGAAGAATCTTCGGGAAATCAGAGCGCTATCAAATAAACTTCCCGGAATGAAGTACGCCGAGGTCTACAAGGTAGATGAATATAATATCGTGATGCCAAGATTACTACTGAAGGAAGATTGGCGGTTGATGTATGAGCTCTGCAACACAAAGAATATCCGCTATACGATGATCAACAGGATAACCGAAAAACCGAAGACAGAAAAGGAAATCAGACTATCAAAACTAATATGGACGAGGCGAAACCGGCAGGGTATTCTCTCGATCGCACCTTATTTCAATTGGAGTGTGATAAAAAATTACATGCACGTTCATCTTGCCGTCGTCACCAAAATGCGCATAAAGGAATTACGGACGATGCTCAAAGAGATCGGGTTCTTAGGGAATATTGCGTCGCGATTCAAGAAACGTTATATACAAATAGAATTCGATCTATGGGGGTTTTCCGACTTCAGGGTCATCACCCATGCACTGGCGAAGGTAGATCGGATCACCATTGAGGGTTGTTCTTTTGCCTACAAGAGCAGGGTATACGATGATTGGGTCAAGGATTTTGTACGCACACAGATCTAAGCACTTCATAATATTCATATTCATTTCTTTCCTTCTTCTCATTACTGCATGCGCTAAGAAACCCGAATTTGTTGAAGTCACGATAAGAACTGAAACAAAACATGTTGTCAAGAGAGGTGAGACACTGGAGACCATTCTGGACAACCTCTCGGTCGCCGCCTCTAGGGCAGCAATAATTACGGCACTCGAAAATGCAGGGTTTCCCTTCCGGAAGTGCCTCCCCGGAGACACAATCTTGCTTGTGAAGGAATTCAGTAAATTCTCGGAGATGACTTACCAACAAAACTATCACAGTATCTACTACGTAAAAAAGCAAGGGGATGCGCTGGTGGTTGCAATGAAGTATCCATATTTCGATACGGTTGTCACATACGTGAAGGGTTGCGTCAATTCGACGTTATATGAATCCATGCTGCAATCCGGCGAAACATCCCACCTCGTTATAAGATTTGCCGACGTCTTTGCATGGGAGATAGATTTTTTCACCGAGACTCAGGATGGTGATTCTTTCTTCATATACTTCAGGAAGATCTACTGCGATTCGGTATTTGTCGATTACGGGATGATAACTTACGCCTGCTACAAAGGAGAAGTTGGTGATTTCTACGGGTTTTACTATTCCGACCCGGACGGACATGATGATTACTATAATCGGGACGGGCAGTCGTTACGGAAGTCGCTGCTCAAATCACCATTACGATTTTCATACATCAGTTCATACTACTCAAGAAGCAGATATCATCCGATCCTGAAGCGCTGGCGACCGCATCATGGATTGGACTATGTTGCACCGATCGGGACTCCGATAGCAGCCATCGGAGACGGCAGAGTCGTGTTCAAAGGTTGGAAAGGCGGCTATGGGAATCTGATAGAGATACGCCACAACAATAACTTCAGATCGAGATACGGTCATCTTTCACGCTTTGCGAAGAACATCTATGTAGGTAAAAGAGTGAAATCAGGAGATCTGATCGGCTATCTCGGTTCCACCGGTCTGTCAACTGGTCCTCATCTGCATTTTGAATTACATAAAGGTGGGGTCGCGGTCAATCCCTTAAGGGTGAATATCCCTCGTGCTCCCTCCGTAAAGAAAAAGTATATGGACCTTTTCTTTACCCACCGCGATTCCCTGTTGAATTGCATCAAGGAAATAGCGGTCGATAGGGGAGAGGTGCTTGCAGAGACCTAGAATCCTGTTAGGAAGATATCATAAGATATGACTGCAGAGTGTTATTGAGGAGGTTAGATGCCGATACACCTTAGAGCAAACAAGGAGGATTTCGCTCCAACAACACTGTTGGTGGGCGATCCGGCAAGGGCAGTAAGAATCAGCCAGTTTCTTACAGACGCACGAATGATAAACAAGAACCGTGGGCTGCTTGCCTATACCGGCACGTACGATGGCCAGGAGATAAGCGTTCAGACCACAGGAATGGGGTGTCCTTCTGCGGCAATCGTCGTTGAGGAGCTCATCCAGCTGGGCGTGAATACATTGATAAGGATCGGTACCTGCGGCGGTATTGGTGCGCAGATCAAACCACTCGACATGATCGCGGCAATCGCCGCGGCGCCTCTTGATGGAGCCACTCGGACCTATCTTAATGGCGAGCTCCATGCGCCGTATGCGACTTTTGATATTTTGAACGCGGGCCACAAAGTTGCAGAAGAAAAGAACATGAAGTTGATCTTCGGCGGGGTAGCGAGTGTCGATGTTTTTTATAATCCGTTTCCTGACTACGTTGAGAAATTGAGGGCAAGGGGCATCATTGCGGTGGAAATGGAAACAAGTTTGATCTATTACCTGGCTAACCGGAATAATCTGAATGCTGCTTCTTTCTTACTTGTCTCGGATATTGTCGGCGGCGGCGAGGAGTTCACCAAATTTGTGTCTGACCAGGAGCTAACAAAAGCAATGGATATGTTAATTACACTGGTCCTCGATGTCACTAACAAATTCAATCAAGGTGCATAAGGTTTTGGGAGGAAATCATGCAGAAGTGGCGCTGTTCAATATGTGACTTCGTGTACGTACCACGCAAGGGCGATCCCGAGTCAGGGATAAAACCCGGGACTTCTTTTGAAGATCTCCCCGAGTACTGGGGTTGCCCTGATTGCGGTGCATCAAAACAACACTTTGAACGTTGTACCGATAACGGACTGGATTATTGATTCTTTTCTGATTTGCTTGTTGACTGACTACAGAAAATAAAGATAATGATGTGATGATTGCTGAATACCTGGATCCAAAGAGAATATCATTAGACGTGGAAGCCAGTAGTTACCGGGAAATGCTGTCGAAGATGTTATTGATGAGCTTTTTGCCGTCTGTGGATGCCATAGTGGACAGGATCCTGGAACGGGAACGGATCATGCCGACCGCGCTGGGCAAGGGCATTTTTCTGCCGCGCGTTGTGCTGGAAGGTAGGAAGCGCACCGAAGTGTTTGTGACAATAAGCCATACCGGGTTGGTTTTCGATGACTACTCAGGCCTGGTGGCTAACGTGATCATGCTCTTTGTGTTCTCAGAAAAAGATGATCATGCCGCATTGCTTGCCCAGGGTTTGAGGTTGCTCAACGATGATGTCCTGCGCTCTGACCTCCTCCACTGTAAGAAACCTGCAGAAGTGATCAAGACAATCAACGATTGGGAAAAAGAGTGAGAAAAAATGTACGTAGAGTTATGCTTATCGTATGGATCGTGACGATCTTAATACTGACCGGATACCCCAAACTCGATTTGCCGAAGGTAAAAGAATTTCCTTTGGACAAGTTGTATCATTTTATCGTATTTTTCATCATGGGATTTATTGCAGTTCCATTAATGAAAGCAAAAGGTTTTTTTCTGCTTGGTCTTTTCATCGTACTACTAGCCGAATGTCAGCAGCTTCTCATTCCTGGACGTGATTTTGAAATGCTTGATATCGTGGCCGGCCTCCTTGCATTGATCGTTACATATTTTATCTTTAGGCGAAAGCGAATGGAGTCAGATGTACCAGAAACCTAAAGGAACAAGAGACCTGTTGGGACGGGAATTACAGAGGCTCGAAGCGATGAACGCTGCCGCGCGCAGATTCTTTGAGCAACACGGTTACGAGGAAATACAGACGCCTTCCTTTGAATTTGCCGCTCTATTTGACCGTTCGATCGGAGCGACGACCGATATCGTGGAACACGAGATTTATAAATTCGAAGTCAACAAGAAGACCTATGCGCTGCGGCCCGAGGGTACGGCATCGGTTCTGCGAGCGTTCATTGAGAACAGACTCTCCCTGCCGGCGCGGTTTCTGTATCTTGGTTCGATGTATCGTCGGGAAAGACCTCAAAAAGGCCGGTATCGCGAGTTCCAGCAGATCGGCATTGAACTGCTCGGTGAAAAAGGTGCATTCTATGATGCCGAGATAATCGATCAGGGTAAGAGATACCTGGACCTCATAGGAGCCAGGCATTATACTATTCAATTAAATTCGATCGGCTGCCCCGATTGTCGCACCGAATATAGAAAGAAACTGAAGAACTTCCTGCAACCACATTTGGAAGTATTATGCGACGACTGCCGCAGGCGTTTTGAACGGAATTTCCTGCGCATTTTTGATTGCAAA
>JBFEPB010000069.1:0-6748 GCA_041550295.1 bacterium
CGCGCGCCTCGATCGGACCGTCCGGCATCTCCTTCAGGCACTGTCTTACGATCTTAATCGATTCAAAACACTCGAGCAGCCGTACCTTTGCTTTTGCAAGGATATCGCCCTCTTCGAACACGATCATATTCCAATCGACCTTGTCGTACGCGTCATAGGGGTCATCTTTTCGCACGTCGATCGCATATCCTGAACCGCGAGCCGTGGGACCGAGGACCCCATACGCAATAGCATCTTCTTTGCTGAGAATACCCACGTTCTCGAGTCGCGCCCGGATCACCGGATCGTCGAGCACGGCCTTGGTGAACATGGTCGTCTTCTCTTCCAACAAATCCAAATAACCCTCGATCTTTCCGTAGTGCTCCGGCAGTATATCACGCCGCGCCCCACCAACCTTGTTGATCGCGTAGTGATTGCGGTTCCCCATTATCAATTCAAAGATATCGAGCAACGGTTCACGGTAACGCCAAACCCACATCCATACCGTATTGTATCCGATGAAATGTCCGGCAAGACCGACCCACAAATAGTGAGAATGGAGACGCTCCAACTCGGCGATGATCGTTCTGATATACTGAGCCCGCGGCGGCGCTTCAATGTGAGCCGCGTCCTCAACTGCCATGACATATGCATAGGGATGGGAATCGGAACAGATGCCGCAGATTCTTTCGACCAGAAAAGGAATCTGGTCATATGTCATCTTCTGCGCGATGAATTCATGCCCGCGATGATTGTAGCCTATGTTGATCTCAAGGTCTACTACCTTTTCCCCTTCAACGATCAGTTTGAAGAACTCGGGTTCTTCCTGAAGCGGATGGTAAGGACCAATCGGTACTATTCTCTTCAATGGTCCTCCTTGGTTTTATCGAGTTTGAATTCCTTGTGTTCATCCGCATAGTCACGTCTCAATGGATATAGATCAGCGGGCCATGTTTCCGCGGTAAGAAGCGGGACGAGATTCGGATGGCCCGTGAAATCAACTCCCAGCAATTCGCTGATCTCCCGTTCTATCCAGTTTGCCGCCGGGAGAAAATCGGCCAGACTCTTTATCTTCAAATCATCCTTCGGAACCAATGTTTTAATATTGTAGTACGTGCCACTCGGGTCGTGTGAGAAGTGATATAATATCTCGATACCGTCGCGTTTATCAATGCCAGTTGCAATTGACAGCCGGCAATTTTTCTCCGCGAAAAGGAACTTTGCGAATTCGTATACATCATCTCTGGGTACGCTCACATAAGTCCGACGTGGTGCGTGTATCTTGACCGATGCACGCGGGAATCTTGCACCGATCTCGTCCAGTATTGCCTGCGAATATTCTTTTTTCATCATAACCTCGCTAGTGCCTTTACTACACCACTGATTATCGCTTCGGGTTTAGGAGGACAGCCGGGGATAAAGACATCCACGGGAATGTGCTTGTCATACGGACCCACAACGTTATATGACGGCGTGAACATATGATTGTCACAGGTGCATGTCCCAACCCCGATAACGAGACACGGTTTGGGTGTCTGTTCATACACCCGTAACACCCGGGATAGTGATTTGCGGTTCAGCACACCGGTCACCAGCAAAGCATCGGCATGCCGCGGTGAACCAACCAGGACAATCCCGAACCGTTCAACGTCCCAGCGTGGCGTCAGCACATCCAGGATCTCGATATCACAATTATTGCAGGAAGCCGCAGCCACATGAAATACCCAAGGAGATTTTTTCAGTCCCCAAAGTTTAGCATTCGCCATATCATTCTCCTTTATAAACCGTAAACTGCCAGAACCAATCCAATGACAGACAGAACACCTATCCCGAGCCAGAAAAACCTGAGTGATTGATCGATCCGGATCCTTGGATTGGTATTTTTTATCAAGATCATAAGCACGATGATCAAAAGGAATTTCGGAATCGCCCACCAATCACCGAAACCGCCCCAAAGCAGTGAGATGAGAAATAGCGGAAGGAGGAACAGCATCATGGCACGTACGATGCGGAACATGGCAAAAGCCACGCCTGAATATTCAATATAGACACCAGCCATAATTTCCTGTTCGGCTTCTGGAATGTCAAACGGAACGAAACCAAGCTTTGCCTGCATCGACAAGAGAATGACGACCGCTCCAATGACACCTGAAATAGAATAAAGGAAAGGACCGCTGGCATGCTGGGCGAGAATGATATCACCTAACCTGATGCTGCCTCCAGCCTTAAGGATGACGCCGGCGATCGTAATCAGAAAAGGTAATTCATACGCAAAGTATTGCGTCATTTCCCGGGATACGCCGACACTGGCCAACGGATTCTTCGAAGCCGAAGCGCCGATCATCAGCCCGATCGGCGGCAGGGCAAGCAGGTAGATTATGACGATCAAATCGCCGAGAAAAGTTGCCCCAGGATTCATGTTCATTGAAAAGAGCATTACTGCCAGGATGGTCATCGACACAAGGCCCAGAATCGGTCCCAGCAGGAAAAACACCTTGGAGCTCCCCTCAGGTATGATCGTTTCCTTCAGCAGCAGCTTAAGAAAATCGGCGTATGGTTGATACCATGGCGGGCCTACGCGCCAGTGTATGCGCGCCGTCACCTTCCGATCGATCCAGGTAAGAAAAAGACCGATCATGGCCGTAAAAATGAAACCTGGGAATATTAGGTATGAAAAAAGAACTCCAAATACACTCATGCCTTTCTCCTGAAAAATAGATCCTTAGACACCATTCTCATGCCAATTTCATGTTGCTCGATCTCCTCGTCGGACAGCCATTGCAGAGCACCTGAAGAACAAGCTGCTACGCATCTCGGACCCTCCTCACGGTCAGCACACAAACTGCATTTCTGTGAGATATGCCTTACCAGGGGTGCGTCGATGACGCCAAACGGACAGGCGAATGCGCAGCTCTTGCATCCTATACAAACCATAGCCGAACGTGTGACGAGCCCGGTGTTCTCGTCCTTGGTGATCGCCTCGACCGGGCAAGATGCAAGGCAAAGCGGTTGTTTACAGTGCTTACAGGCAAGCGGCAGATAAGCAGTGCCGCCAATATCTCCGTGCCGAATACGTGCTTCACCTTTGAAAGCTACCTTGCAGGCTGCTTCACAGGAACGACATCCGCAACACAAATCAAGGTCCAGCACTATTCTTTTCTGCATATTTTCACCTCGGTTGGAATAAAGTTGACTGCATCCAGTTCACTGTCAAGTTCATAATCAAAAAGCCCACGTACTCCAGGAGTTTCTGCTGGCACTGCCAATACTCCCGGGCTAACGTCCTCAGTAATCTTCGCCGGTAGGTCTACAACGCCATGCTTCGATTTGACGGTAACGGTATCCTGTGCACGAATGCCAAACTCTTCGGCATCAACCGGATTGATCTTCAGCGTTTCTCCTTCTAAGAATCCTAGAAAACTATATGCCAACTTTTCGCCCACCAACTTCAATGTCTTTTTCTTGGACGAACTCATCTCGGCGACCCGCCGCGCCCGGCCGCTCACATCCAGCTTATGATCAGCTGCCGCCGGCGTTTTGCCCTTGCCGAAGTCACCAGATAACATGGACAGGATTTCCTCAATTGTCCGGGAACCGCTGGGAGATTCGATGCCGCCAGGCAATTTCCTCTTGCCGAATGTCGTGGTCACAGTACCCTGCTTTTCGAGATTGAGCGGCACCGGAAGCATCGCGTATAAGCCATGCTTCAGGGTAGCAGTTGCGTATACATTAATATCCTTCAGATCAGCTGCCAACTGCGGATAATAAAACGGGAACAGCTCGCCGAAGTTTATCAGATGTTTGATCTTCTTTTTCTTTGCCATGTCAAGGATCGACGCAAAACCCTGGCTGCCATGATATCCCGCAAACTCAACGAACGGTACAATCTTCGCGCCGCTGACATCACGTATCCGGCGCAGACCTTCGGCAAATAATCCCGGGTCATATGTACGCCCAAAGGGCAGCGACACAAATACAATGCCTTTCTCGTTCTTCTGCATGGCGCCGGACAACCCTTTGATAATGGACGTATCGATCCCCGTAGCCTTTGCAACATCAATGCCTTCTGTATTAGTCCCGGCAAGCGCGAGGAGCAACAATGGCTCGGTACCGACATTTGTTCTCAGAAAAAGATTTGCAAAACCTGCCGTGTGCGTCCTGACAGAATCAATGACAACGATTTGGTTCTTTTTGTCCTTCATTTTCCATTCGATTATGCCACGAGAAGACATCGGTGCCTGATTGAACAGATCGCCGAGCACGACGATCATTTTTGCCTTTTCCAAATCATCTTCTGCAAAAGACTGATCAAGGAAGGAACGCAGACTGTTCTCGGGTTCAAAATATGTCGACGCTGTGTTCTCTATGCCAATACTCTTGCACCACCCGATTATTGCAGCATACTCCTCATCTGTAATATTGCGATCGAAGGTGATCGCGACTTTCTTCGGATTACCGACGGCTTTGCTTAACTCTTTTGCCATTTTATTCCAGGCAATGGACTTACCACCGGTCGTGGGCGCTGCCAATCGACGCGGATGATCAAGATACATGGCTGCAGCACTACCCCTGGGACACAACCTTCCATTACTGTTTCCATCCTTAATGTATTCCACACCCTTTATTCCGAAATCGTTAAAGACCACACCAAACTCACAGCCGTAGCTGCAGAATGGACACAGTGCCCGTTTGACGGTTATCGTATTAGGATCGATATTCTTCATAAAAACGGCTCCTCAATATCTTTCACATCCTGCCATGTAAGAACCGGACCGTCCTTACATACGTAGAATTTCCCAACTCGACAGTGATTGCATTTACCCAGGCCGCAAGACATATTCTTCTCCATTGACAGATATATATTTTCGTGTCTGAATCCTGCTTCCACCAATCTCTGGGTCGAGAATTTCATCATGAGTGGTGGCCCACAGACAACCGAGGGTGACGTTTTAACATCAACCGGGATCTTATCCAAAATCACCGTTACCACGCCAACCCGACCAGACCAGGATTTATCACCAACATCCACAGTCATCAGCAGATCCACGCCATCGATTTTCTGCCACTTAGGAATGAGGCGCTTATACACTATGTCTTCAGGTGTCCTTGCGCCATAACGTATATAGATCTTCTTATAGCTCTTCAGATCGTGCAGCAGGGCCAGAAACAAGGAACGCAGCGGCGCGAAGCCGACACCGCCCCCCACAATGAATATCTCCTTGCCCTTGAATTGCTGTAGTGGATATGGTTTTCCAAAAGGCCCCCTCACTCCAACGAGATCACCTTCCTTCATATTAAATAACGCATCGGTGACGCGCCCCACCTTCATAATCGTGAATTCCATATCGTCGTCGTGCGGTGAAGAGGACGGGGTGAACGGTGCTTCGCCGACAACCGGAACCGTCAACTCAGCGAATTGCCCCGCCTCGAAATCGAATGGTCTTCCATCCAATATGAAGGTGGTGATGGTTGGCGTTTCGGGGATAATTTTTTTGATCTTGACCGGGATTGGATAATATGGGTTTATACGTTCCATAGAATCTCCCTTATATCAATCTTGGCCGAACAACCCAGCAGACATCTCCCGCAACCAGAACAGCCATAGATATTCTCATATTTAGTGAAAAAATCAAATTTACACTGAAAGCGATTCCAGAAGCGTTCATCAATCTCGCTCCGTGGATTGGCCCCGCCGCCCACACGAGCGTATGCAGCATAATAGCATGCATCCCATATCCTGACACGTTCAACATCCTCTCCCTTCTTGTAGTCGCTCAAGAGAAAACAGTAGCAGGTCGGACACGCGTGCAAACAAGCATGACACTCCACACATTCATCCCGTGCATTACGTATTTTTTCCTTGCCCGCAGCTTCGACCCTTGCCGGAAGGTCTTTTCTGAACGGTTTGCTGTTTATTTTGTTGAGTTTCTTGATTGCCTCTTCGCGTATTGCCTTGCGCTCACTCTCATCCGTCCCCGTTGCCTCTGCAAACATGCTCCTGTAGGCATCAATGATCTCCTCCCCTCTTTTTGTGCATGCTTCGAAAAGTAACCCATTGGGCAGTTCGGTGAAATTCAAATCACTGATCCCATCAGGGTATGGATTCAGACCCAACAAATTACAGAAACACGAATCTTCGGGATCCGGACAGTCGGCTGAGATAAGAATCGTTTTGTCCCTGTGCTCTTTGTAAAATGGGTCGACTGGTTCCCACCCCATGAAGACACGATCATAAACATCAACCCCCCGCAAATCACAATTCTTCACACCAAACAGATATCTTTTGGTCACCTCTCGTGTCTTATCCTTCGGGAATGCTGCCACTGTGTCCCGGCTCGGAAAAAAGAAATGCTTGATGTTCTCAGCAGTTCTTATCCTCATAAAGTCAGGTTTGAACTCCTTCGTCTCATCAAATCTGACAAGGTGTGTTCTTCCCTCCTCGAACATCGGGTAGTACAGCGACCCATCTCTTGATAGTTCTTTCACAAAAGTCAATATTTTATCTGGGGATAATAGATAGGATTTCATAGAAATCTATTATACAAATCTTGTATGCCCTGTCAACACTTTGCAGTGGCAAGAGCATTGACTATCATGATCGGATGTCTAGTCTGATATGTAGTGCGCACGCACAATCATACACTGAATTGAATTTCGGGATGTCTTGGAGTTGGATTTTGGAAGATTATCTGATTTGTTCAGATAATACCTCATAGATATCAATTATACAAACAGTGCGGCTCTTGTCAATATCGTTCAACGTGGCAAC
>JBFEPB010000070.1:0-6730 GCA_041550295.1 bacterium
GGCTGCTCATGGCTTCGGCGGCACCAGTGCAGATCGACCTGATCGACCCGGCCGGCCGCATCAAGGACCGCATCTTCAGCGGAGATCTGTCCCAGGGCGAACATCGCATCGATTATACAATAAGAAAGAGACTTGCCGCGGGCAACTATTTCGTGAGGATACGCGGCACTGCCGGTAGCAGCCTTAAGAAAGTCACCATATTGGATTAGGAGGTAACGTGAGGAAATTCACGCCTTTACTGATTTTGTTTTCGATCTTTCTCTTCTGCACAGATGAAGATGGTCCAACCGTCATCGACGTCGTGGATTTGATCCCGCAGAACAATGAGATCAGCGGATGGTTAAGGGACGGCACGATGGAAATTGCGGAGAACGAGACGCAACTGTACGACCTGATCAATGGCGAAGGTGTAGTATACATTGACCACGGTTTTGTCAAATGCGCATTCCAGGATTTTGCTGGGGAGGTGCTCGGCAATCAGCGCAATCTTATGCTCAGGGCTTTTGACATGGGCGACACGACGAATGCATACGCGGTGTACCATGACAGCCGCATTGAAACGGGCATTGAAGTACCATGGACCGACACCTTGCACGCGGGGGTCGAAGCGCGTATCGAATCATCGGTTCTCTACCACAAAATCGAGTTCTGGGAAGAGCGCTTTCATGTTGAAATCACCATCGATGATCCGGCACCAGAAGCACTCGACATTGCCAAGTTTTTTGCAATGAATGTCTCGGACGCGATCGGCGGGACAACCGGCGATTCGGAGAATTAGCATGGACAAAATAACACGCAGGGATTTTATAAAACTCGGTGCCGGCGCGGCACTCGTAACACTTCTGCCGAAGTCGCTGCTCATTGCCGAGGAAAAGGCCGGCCCGGTCATTGGTGTTGCCGAGGGCGACAACGCAAAGCTGGTCAAGGCAGCGGTCGACCTGGTCGGCGGGATCGACAGATTCATGAAACCGGGCGACGTCGTATGCATAAAACCCAATCTATCGTTTGCGTCAAATATCGACTGCGGCGCGACCACGAGTCCGGACATCGTCAAGCAGATGGTCAAGTTGTGTCTCGACGCCGGTGCATCCAGGATCATCGTGCTCGACCATACGATTCATGATGCAACGCTGTGCATCGAGCGGAGCCGCATCGAAGAAGCGATTATCGACAAAAAGGTCAGCCTCGTGACGCTCCAGCAGGAACGCCAGTATACTGAAGTCGACGTCCCGCTCGGCAAAGAACTGAGCCGGATCCAGGTCGCCAAGGCAATACAGACTGCTGATCTGCTGATCAACATGCCGGTGGCAAAAACGCATTCGGCAACCGGTGTCAGTCTGGGCCTGAAGGGCCTCATGGGGCTGATATGGGACCGCGGTTATCTGCACCGCGTGAACCTTGACCGTGCAATCGCCGAGCTGGCCACCGTGATCAAACCGCAACTCACCGTGGTCGATGCAACACGCGCCCTGATCACGGGCGGACCAGGCGGGCCGGGAAAAACGGTCATTCTGAATAAGGTCGTCGCCGGAACCGACGTTGTCGCGGTCGATTCGTACACGGTTGGCCTTGCCCAGTGGTACAACAAGTCCTTTACCGGACAACAGGTCAAATCCATCCGCGCGGCTTCGGATCTGGGCCTGGGTGAGATTGACACCGCTAAAATGCAGATCAAACAAGTGAAGGTCTGACCGGAGTAAGAACACAGGCGGGTGAAACTGAGGATAAAGAGAGCGCGACTCGTCCGTTGGATAATCCAACTCATCTTTCTCGGTCTTTTTGTCGCCGCCTTTATTCAAACCAGCTACGGTGTAACCGTAAGCCTACAGAACATTTTCTTCAGGTTCGACCCGCTCATTCTCTTGATCGTGAGTATCGCCTTCCGCACGGTCATCGCCACGTCGCTCCTTGCCCTGACCCTGATCGCGGCGACACTCGTCTTCGGGCGGTTCTTTTGCGGATTTGTGTGCCCGCTCGGCACGACAATAGATATTTTTGACGTCTTCATCAAGAGAGAACTTGCGCCGAAACCAGCATTGCGCAGCGGAAAATACTTCACCCTCGTATTCCTCCTAACCGCCGCAGTGCTCGGCGTTTCCTTTTTACACTTCCTCGACCCGCTGGTCATTTCGGAGCGATCGCTGACGCTTATCTTCCATCCAGCCGCAACCTACCTCGCCGGCATTTTCAACTTCGGCACCAAGGTGCTCTATGTCGAATCCGCGATCGCGCTGATCGTTCTTGGCGCGGTTCTCGTTCTGAACTTCGTCAAGCAGAGGTTCTGGTGCCGCAGTGTCTGCCCGCTCGGCGGACTGCTTGCTGTGTGCTCGAAATTTTCCGTTTTCAGATTTTCTTTTGCCTCTCCAGAGAGTTGCACAAACTGTGGTATCTGCGAAAAGATCTGCCCGACCGGCGCCATCTCTATTGAACATGCAAGAGTCGACGCCGCGGAATGCATTGAATGTCTACGGTGCAGATACGAATGTCCGCAAGATGTTTTCAACTACAGAATCTCTCCGGCATCATCACGTATTGACTTGAGCCGAAGGCAGTTTGTCGGCGCTCTGGGAACGGGCATCATCGTTGCTCCGCTCGCCAATTCATTACTTCATCAGAAGCTGTCGGGCCGCCTTATCCGACCGCCTGGCGCGATCCCCGAAGCAGACTTTGTCAGTGTCTGTATCCATTGCGGCAAGTGCATGAAAGTATGCCCGACCAATGGGCTGCAGCCATGCCTGCTGGATGCAGGTCTGAATGGCCTTTGGACACCGCGCCTCGCCGCCCGCATTGGTGGCTGCGAGAAGAACTGCAACATGTGCGGCCAGACATGCCCCACTTCAGCAATCAGGAAACTCTCTCTGGAAGAGAAAACTTACGCAAAAATGGGCACGGCCGTGATCGACCGCGCGCGGTGCATTGCCTGGGAGCAAGATCGGGTATGCCTGATATGCGACGAAGCCTGCCCGTATGGCGCGATCAGCTCGCTTAGCGAAACGGTCCGCGAGACGAAACTGCTCAGGCCGTTCATTGATGAGCGCGCGTGCAACGGATGCGGACTGTGCGAAGCGCGCTGCCCCATTGAAGGACGCGCCGCCATCGAGGTCTTCTCCATTGGTGAAGAACGAAAGCGTAGCGGCTCATATATCACCGAAGAGAAGATCCAACTGCGCGAATGTAGAGAGATCGATGAAGATCTGCCGTCTGGTTTCATAATCGAAAATTGATCCAAGCGTTTTTCTTTCTCTTGACTCTTTCCCAAAAACAGATCGCGGATAATCCGATTATAATCGACGGCCTGAACAGCCGTTACGCATCTGAATACATCATTGCGACGACACCCCGGGGTATCTACAATTTTGCGCGGAGCTCAAAGACATGGAAGAGCATCACGACGGCCCACGGCCTGCCGGATAACGAAGTCAACGTTGTCGGTCTGGACCAGGGGATCATATGGGTGGCAACAGACAGCGGACTGGCTTCGGCCGACATCCGGCTCAATGATTGGATAGCCTACGAAATGCCGGGCAGAGTGAACGGACTCACCTTCGATGAGAGTTATGTGTGGGTGGTGGGTGATTTCGGATTGAAGCGGTTCGACAAGTATGCGGAGATATGGGAGGACATCGATACCGCATCGGCCAATGACATAATCTTCGATCAGAATTTTCTCTGGGTTGCCACCGAACGCGGCATTGTCCGGTACAATCGGGACTTCGAGCGCATAGAGGAAATGCACGCGGCACCGAAGCACAAATACTACTACATCATCGAAACCAAATCGAAAATCTGGTTCCTGGCCGAGGACAACTTCGTAGCCTACGAGAAAAGTACAGAAGCATGGACAGAGTATGCCCCGCTGAAAGTAGACGATTACGCAATCCTCGATGACTCTCTGTTCGTGATCAGCGACAAACAGGTTCTACTCTACAACCCGGCTACCAACGGCTGGGGAGCAATGATCGAAGCAGAGGGATTTGGACAGGTGAACGGCATATCCATCAGCCCAAGAACATCAAATCAAATATCGTTCGCCACTGACCAGGGATTGTTGCTGTATGACCTGGCCGAAAAAACCCGGGTTGTATATAACCGCACCGGAGGCATGTTCAATGATACAATAACCGATGCATACGAAGCACCCGGCTACCTGTTCGCGATCGGGTCTGACAACATACAGTATTATGATAAGAACACCGGCATCTGGCAGATCGAGGAGCTCGCACCTGTTACGGGCCTCAGCACGAAGATGCTTAACTATGATGAAGCCGGCCTGCATCTGAACGCGATCAATGACATTGACGTAAGGCTTCAAGGCAGGGCGTACTACTCGGTTTCCGGTATCATCATGGATAGCCTCGATCGGAGCGACTACTCGACAATAAACCTGCGCCTGATCGGCCAGCACAGCAGCAATCGTATGATATCAGTTTATTATGATGATACAAATAAGGAAGACACACTCTACGGTTTCGGCTACCGCGGCCTTGATACCGATTTTCTCTACCGCGCAAATGGAGGCTTCATCGAATCCGAGTATTACGAATTCAATCTGGTGCCCCAATTCTCCACGTTCGGGGCAAACGCCAGATTACGCCATCGCGCACACAACGTCATGCTCCAGGGAGGCCAACTGAAATCCAGCCATCAAAATGACTTTTTCTACGGACGTTCTTTTGAGCGCGTCGCATCGATACAGGACCTTTACTATTCCCGAAATGTTTTCTACCGAATACCAGTTGGAAGTAACGTGAGGCGCGACGGGGCGGATACAATATTTGTGGACGACCACCTTGAGGAAACGAACACGATCGCAACCAGAACAGATTACACCGTCGGCGGGATCACCGGTGATTTCGACGTGTGGATAAACGGATTCGACTATTTTATAGATTATCAGCACGGCTTGCTACAGCTGCTGCGTCGGGTCGATGAGGATCTTGTGGTCGTCCTCAAGGCGGATGGCCAGGAGATCATCATCCAGTCCGAGCTCATCCACGACAACGTGCTCGTGAACGTATACTCGCTCGGACCGAACATAGTACCTGGTTCTCTGGAACTCAGCATATTCGATACCCTCGGAGTAGCACATCCCCTGAGCGAATTCGGCATTGATGATGACGACGATGGACGGGTCGACGCGGAATATATCAGCTACCGACTGGGTTACCTTATGTTCCCGCAGGACCGCCCGTTCCCTGACGAGGTCTACGACCAGCAACTGCATGTGTACACGATTGATTGCCAGTTTCTGACCCAATCGGTCTTCTACGCACTCAGCAGACAGCCCGTTGTGATAGGAAGTGAAAAGGTTTTTGTCGACGGTGAACAGTTGACCAGAAACTATCATTACAGCATTGATTACACTTCGGGCACGGTCCTTTTCCTGAGCGACGATGTGGTATCAGACTTCAGCGAGGTCGAGGTACAATACGTTGCAGTGGAACGAACTCGCTCTGACCCGTTCTATTCGGTACAGCCCAACATAAAGATCGGTGACAACACTAACATTGCGCCGGGTTACAGCGCGATCGACGATGAAGACATATTTCACCTTTCGGGTAAGTATCAGGGCGGTTCGGCGCAGAACTCGATCATGATCGTGCCCCAGGTTGCGGTCAATAAAGACAAGGCGTACGCCCAGGATTATCTGCTGGTCGCCAACTATCGAGCGGTGACACTTAATGCCAACTATCGTGGGTTTTCAGACGGGTTCGAATCGTTCGGCCTGAGCGAGAAGCGCTACGGGAGTCTGGAGCACAGTGGCGCGGTCTCACTCGGCATCGAACCGCTAAACCACGTACGGATCGGTACGACCGCGAAAAAGGAATGGCTAATAGATTCGCTGAGTGGTTCAAATGAAACCGAATACATTTCTGGAAGGATCGAATACTCGAATCCAAATCTACCCAACGGTTTCCTGCTTGCGGCAAGGAACAAACTACCCGACTATGAGAAAACCCGGCTGCAAGGCAACGCAAATTATGACTTTCAGATGGGTGAGAACAAAGTCCGCCTGACTTCGTCCATATACAACGATCTCCTTGATTTCACTGATGACACAAGGAAACAAATATTCGGATATACCGTAAATACCAACTTATCGCTCAGTTTTCCGGTAAGGTTGGACATGTATACAAACGGCGCCGACCGTTACGCAGAAGGGATACATGAAAAGGATGAGAACGAGATCCGCCTCGCGCTGAACATAGACGTGATACCCGGGTTGTACTACACAGGCAATTATCAGCAAAAGAGGGAAACTTTCTTCTTACCGTCGTCCAAGGACATATCACTACGGAATTATTTCTATAACGACCTCAACATCGCACCCGGCCGCTGGTATTCACCTTTGAGCATCGTCAATTTCACACTGGGGACCGGTCAGAATTTCGAAGAGTACTTGGGCAATGCTCCTCCCGGTCGCGAGCTGCCGCTGTTCTTGTTCAACCCGGTCGAGGAAGATATTGCGACGCTTTCTGATCTGCGTAATGCCTATGCGAAAATACATTTCAAACCGCTTTCCAACCTTAACCTGCAACTGAAACGAACGGTGAACCGAAGTGGCACCGCGCACTACGACGCGCCCGTCCTCCGCCAAGGACACGCCGACGAAATAAGAGCAGAATACGAACACGGACTGATCGGATTTGTAACGGCTGTCTTCAACCGGTCGGAGAACCGATTCTATCCAGTGCAGAGCACGACCAACACATACCTCGAATGGATCAGA
>JBFEPB010000071.1:0-6671 GCA_041550295.1 bacterium
CCCAGTCCACCGACGTAGACCGGACGAGACACCATGGGCCACGCGGTAGATTCCTCGGCGATCGTCTGTACATCAGGGTATTCCTTGTAGACAATCTCGTTCAGTTTTCTCAAGAAATCTATGGCTTCAAGATTTTCTCTTCCGCCGTAGCGGTTCGGTATCCACTCCCCCTCTTTACGCGAGTAATCAAGATACAACATAGATGCTACTGCATCCACCCGAAGCCCATCGACATGATACTTGTCAAGCCAGAAAAGAGCGCTGCTGAAGAGGAAATTTCTCACCTCGTTGCGCCCGTAATTGAAAATATAGCTGTGCCAATCAGGATGTAGTCCCTTTCTCGGATCGGCATGCTCGTACAAATGAGTCCCGTCATAGTATGCAAGTCCGTATTCGTCACTGGGGAAATGCGACGGTACCCAATCAAGTATTACGCCGATTCCATTCTGATGCAGGTGGTCGATCATGAACATGAAATCCTGTGGTGAACCGTACCGGCTTGTCGGAGCAAAATATCCCAGCACCTGATAACCCCATGATCCGTAGAAGGGATGTTCCATGACCGGGAGCAGTTCGACATGGGTGAACCCGATTTGCTTGACATATGCGGCGAGCTTCGGGGCAAGATCGCGGTAGTTAATGAATTGTCCGTTATCACGCAACCACGAGCCGAGATGCACTTCATATATCGAGATCGGCTTGTCCAGTGAGTTATGTTCTTTCCTGTTGCACATCCATCCATCATCATGCCATTCGTAATCAAGGTCCCAGACAATACTGGCAGTCCTCGGCGGCTGCTCCCAATATGACGCAAAAGGATCGCCCTTGTCTCTCTTGTAGTCGTAGTGTTTTGATACAATATGGTATTTGTACAGTGCGCCGTGACCGGTACCTGTCACAAAACCCTCCCAGATTCCCGAACCATCCCATCTAACGCCAAGCGGATTCTCACCGGCTTTCCAGTTATTGAAATCCCCGATCACGGAAACGGACTCTGCATTGGGAGCCCAGACGGCGAAGTAAACACCTGCGTTGTCAGAACTCTTTACGATATGAGCACCGAGTTTCTCATACATCCGGGAATGATTCCCTTCCTTGAAGAGATATATGTCATGATCAGTGATCGGACTGTTAACAGGCATACCGATCATCCTCTCGCCATCACCGCGCGACGCTGCTCTGCCGAATATCTTTCAATAGCATACCTCAACGCCCTTCTCGGCATCTCATTTCTATGTTTGGTCACGTACTTCAGTACCTCATCGGGAAAAGAAATGCTCGCATCCTTCAACATCCAACCGTAACCGTTCTGGACCAGATAATCCTCGTCGTGAAGAAGCATGTCTGCTATCTGAAATGCTACATCCATATGCTCGCCCTTACGGAGCGAGTAGATCATGACCACGGCCGAACCCCGTCTCGACCACCTGTTTTTTGCCTTCGTCCACTTCACCACATCAGGCAAGAACTCTGGAAATCTATACACAAATGCACCAAATGCATGGCGGCAGAAATCATCGCAGGAACCCCAGGTACGAACATACTTTTCCAACCATGATTCGAACAATTTGAAATCTACGGGTTCATATTGCTTGCGTAACCGGAAGGCCCAGCCAAAGGCAATGGCATTCTCTTCACTGTAGCCGGAGCGTAACAATTCCTCGCAGAAGTTGAATATGACAGACTTCTCTTCTGTCTTTATCTTCCTGAAAAAAACAGCACCGATCTCACGGACCCTACTCGCCCTGACTCCATGCAAGACAATGCCTTCTTTGAAATAAGCTTCAGCCCCCTTGCGATAACGAACATCGATGTATCTTTTCAATTCCTCTTCTACTGCTCTGCGCAGGCGCTTGGCATCATCCCCCCTGTATGCCCTCTTATCTTTGTTCTTCACCAGTCATATTATACAGATAAATAAGGCTTACTCAATGGCATCCTACATCGCTTCTCCTCTTCAATGCATCTATGACCAATGACTTACCATGCTCTCGGTACTCTAAAAAATCATAATCCCCATATTCATCAAGGATTTGGAGACCAGCTCTACAGAGCAAAGTACGTACTCTTTTGCGAATCATAAACCCACGAATCCCTTTTCAGAGAATCTATCACGTCTCTTTCAACTGAGATGTGCAGAACGGACACCTCGTTGCTTTGATCGGTATCGAAGATTGACAGAACGGACAGGTCTTCGTTGTCGGTTCAGTTGCCGGTTCTTCCTTCTGCCGTTTCATTTTGTTTATTCCACGGATCACGAGAAAGACCGCAAAAGCAACTATAAGGAAACTGATAACCGTGTTTATGAAAGCACCGTAGTTTATTGATACCGCACCTGCCGCCTGTGCGTCAGCGAGTGATGTGTAAGGCCCTGCGGTAGCACCCTGTTTGAGTACCACGAAGAGATTGGAAAAATCCACATTACCCAGAAGCAAACCTATCGGCGGCATGATAACATCGGAAACCAGTGATTTCACGATCGTGCCAAAAGCCGCACCGATGATAATACCTACTGCCATGTCGACCACATTACCGCGCATGGCAAAATCCTTGAATTCCTTTAACACAATGACCTCCTTCACTATACCAATGATAAAAGCTCAACCAATCCATCAATCTGATAGTCAGCGTATTGACGTGCCTTGGCTATGCGCTCAGGCCAGAAATGTTTGATGACGTGTATGGTCATGACCGTGGTCATTCCAACGTCTTTTGCTCCTTTGAGTTCATCACTACCGCCATCGCCGACATACAATACTTCTTCGGGTTGTACACAAAGTCCTTGAAGACATTTAAGGTATATCTCCTTCTCTGGTTTAACGTAACCAACGTTGCAGGAGAAAACCACGCTATCGAAATAACATCTCAGAGGCGAATCCTGCCATCCAAGAATCTCATTCACATCGGCATTGCTTATCAAACCAAGCAGTTTCCCATCCTGCTTGAGTTCGGACAGTGTCTTGATAGTAGTGTCCTCAATATTCATCAAAGCATGTCTAAACCGTTTAATACGGTTGGTGACCGCTTTTCTGATTGTTCCCTCCGTGATTTCAGGGTTAATCGCACGGGCCATTTTCTCTATTATTTCAAATGGATCCTTCATCTTACCGCGCAATCGGTCTTCAGAGTAGACGAAGAGCTGTTCGTTCCAGTCCTCTCGCGAAACAGCCAGGATCTCGCTCGTTCCCTTACCCGGTAACCGCATGACATCAGCCGAGGTCAGGGTGTGAAAGAGATCGAAAATGACCGCCCTGTACATGCCAACATCAAAATTCATACCAGTATCGACCGAATGATGATCTTCATCGTCGTATCACAATCTCTCGTGAACCAATTCCGCAACGTGGTTTCTTTCTTTATGATCGTCGATTCTGAAATCATGCTATTATATCACACGTCTTCGCTACGAATTACCGGATTATCCGGCAAGATTCTTGTATTACTACGGTTTCCAGTCCGCGGGCATGCGCAGCCGCTCATTCGAATCGTACAGCAACCTGATCTCGCCGAACGCGTCATCTCCGCGTTTGATCATTTCCGCTATCCGATCGAGCAGCAGGTAATCCTCAGCATTCACATCCACCTCAGGGCCGCCCATTAGTTCATTGCAATCCCAGGGCAGAACCTCAAGTTTGTTCAATGCCATGAAGTCGCGTATCAGATCGCCCTGCACAAACCACAGACCCTTCATATCGAATATGCCACAGAGAGCAGGATCGATCTTGCCCCGGCGGCATGATAACCATGTCTCGGCCCCGGACAGAAATTTCCCTTCAGGCAGATCGTAAGGGTCGAACTCAATCCCAAGACGTGTAATCTGGATACTATCCAGCTGGGCATCGACCTTGACCCAGCGCTTGTACCCATTATTCCAGTATTCGCAAATCCAATGATCTTCATATCTACCGGCTGTAAAGTAGGTGGCAAAACCGCAGCGCGCCCGAGCAGGTATTCCAACGTGTCTCAGTAGGGCGCAGAGAAAAACCGCGTAGTCCCGGCAATTGCCAACGACGCGCATCTCTGGTTCCCGCGCGATGGTGAGCGGCCGCTCATCCAACTCAATGATGCGATTCAAGATCCGCTCAACCTTGCGCAAATTCACCTCATTCTTTCTTTCTTCAGAAAGGCTTACCCCATATGCAGTTGTCCAGAAAACATGGAGCATGACACCCTGGACGACCTTACACAGACCTGGGATATCTTTCGGCAGAGTGTCCAGCAGATGTGACTTATCACCTGGTGTGGTAATAATGTCAGCCTGCCGATAGTAATCCAGGATCTTCGACCCAACCTCATGCATCTCACTCCCCCTGGTCATATCCTGACTATTCGCTGCAGAATTCGTGCCGAAAACAAGCACGACAGTTAAAATAAGATATTTTCTCAATCGAATTAATTGAGGCATGTTTCATCCGTCCGATCTCATTTCTTTTCAGCTAAGGACCGATTTCGTAAGCGCATTTTCTCCCAAGCCACGAAATCCTCAGGAGGATGCACGATTTCGGCATCTGGTTTGCGCTCGAGAACTGCTGCTTCTACCGAACAACTGCTGACACAAAGACCGCAACCAATACACTTGCCACGGTCAACCACGGCAACCTCATCATCCAATGTGATCGCATTGACCTGACACCGCTCAACGCAAACCCCACACCCAGTACACTCATCGGCGTTGATCTTTGCGTAATAATTGGCCGCGGCCACGGATTTTTCAATACCCCAATCAGTGATTCCTCTCAAAATTCCACAGCAGCAACCGCAGCAGTTACAGACATAAAAAACTCCCTTGACAACATTGCTGACCGAATGGACGAGACCAATCTCTTCAGACTTATCCAGCAGGGCGATCGCCTGTTCGCGCGTGATATCATTTTCATGTTTCGGCCGTTCGACAGGTGAAAAAGTAAGGCAATTCTTTATGGGGAACGCACACCTGCGGCTGCCGAGCGCATCCTGCTGCGTCCGGCAGATGCAATCGTCGACCCGAAAAGACTTGGCATTTTCCAGCATCTTCTTGATGTCATCATAGGGAAGTATCCATTCCGACTTGACGGCACTCCGTGCGGGAATGACCCGCTGCAGAGCAGGTTGTGGTCTCATGATGCCTGCAGCACCGCCGTTCGCCATATACTCCTCGAACAAGTGCGCGAATTCATGATCCATGATCTCAATCTGGGATTCATAGATACCTACTACGAACGGCGCCAGACGGAACACGATTTTTGCATCCTTCCTCGACATCCGGGCAAGCCCGCGCTTTGCCATTGCCACCAAGCGCTCCTTGATCTCCCCAGTGTTGCCGCCAACTCTCTCCGCAATATGGGCAACCGTCTCGTATTCTGCAGTGAGATGGCTCGCCAGATCGGCTTCCTCGTTGGAAAATATCTTCTTCAGGATAAGGATCTCGACATTTGAGGAAGTTCTCGGAAACCCATTGGGCAGAGCATCGAGAGCATCGGCGAGCCTTTCAAAAACACTGTTTTCCATATCAATAACGATCCTGGCTATTTCATTTCATGGTATATCAACATACCATAATGTGCCGCGCTGAAATCTTCATCCCATTTGTAAACGGATAATTCAATCATATACTTATTGGTCTCATCAGGTGTAATAGTGACGACTGGATGATTATCCGACTCGTCATCAGAAACTACCTCCACCCATTCACCGTCAACGTCTTCCCAGACGGTTATGTCAAGGTCTTTGATACGCCAATCTCCGAAAGCTGCTATGCCGTATGTCCATCCCTCGTGCAGCGTCCTGCTGAAGGTCGAGCCGTCTGTGGTTATTATGTCTGCCTGCACGTGTACTATTTCCTGATCCAGGCTATCCTCGAGAAAATAGACATACTCGGTCATGTCATCCATGATACCCTTCATCGTGGTGTAGATGTCGGCGTGCATCATTGAAGGAATAAAGGAAAAACCGAACACAAAGGATAAAAAGAGCAAAGTTCGCATCATACCTCCTTTCCTGGATTATAACAATAAAGACACAAGGGTCAACAGTCCAAGATCATGTAATTTCGTCACACCAAAGGGATGAGACCTGATAGCACCTGTTTCAGCTCAGCGACGGGCAATCCGACAATATTGGAATAGCTCCCTTCGTAGCGACGGACCAATCTCCTGCCTCGACCCTGTATTGCATAAGCACCGGCCTTGTCCATCGGCTCACCAGTGGCCACGTAATCCTCTATTTCCTTCTGACTGAAATTGCGCATCCATATTCTGCTACGCACTGCGAAGTCAATGAAACGCTCTTGACAAGCTATCAACACCGCGATGCCGGTAATGACCTCGTGACACTTACCCCTCAGCATCATGAGTATGCGCATGGCGTCTTCAGGATCCTCAGGCTGGCCGATGACATGGTCATTCAGAAAAACCACGGTATCTGCGCCAATCACAGCGGCAATATCTTCACGATCACCTTCATACCTTTCCCAGGCAGTCGCTGTCTTTTTTTGAGCGATACGTCTGCAATACTCTTCCACAGCCTCACCCTTATGCATACACTCTCTGATATTGGTCCCGATCACTAAAATATCGCTCCTGGGCACAATACGAGTAAGAAGACGCGCTCGTCTTGGCGATCTTGAAGCCAGAATCAATTTTCTTGCATCATCCATGCGTGCTTACTGACATAAACTGTTGACATTTTGCAGA
>JBFEPB010000072.1:0-6608 GCA_041550295.1 bacterium
ACTGCCTCGCGGATCGTCAAAGACGGCGAGCTTATTGATATACCCCCCGATGAAATATTCAATGAGAGGTGGCTCAGGACGGTTCACATTGATGGAATTGGTGCCCTTGAATGCTATCCGAACGGAGACATTGCCGGATATTTGGACCTCGCTGGACTCCGGGATGTAGAGAACGGTGGTAGATACTCGATGCGGTACCCCGGACATCATCGGTTCTGGTATGTGGTGGCGAAAATGGGTCTGCTTGAGGATAAGATGGTGAAGATCAACGGGCAGGAGTTCTCACAGCGGCGTGTTATTTCACAACTCTTAGAGCCGCATCTTCAGTACTTGGACGATGAGCGGGACATGATTGTTTTAAGAGTGGAACTCAAGGGGGAAAAAGATGGCCAAAAAAGCGAATATACATACGAAATGGTAGACTACCGCGATCTTGAAACGGGTTTTTTTGCCATGGGCAGGACAGTGGGCTTTGTTGCCAGTATCGGAGCTCAGATGATCCAAACTGGGTTCATCCGCAAAAGGGGTTTGTGCACCCCAATGTTTGATGTGCCATATGATGTTTTTTTCAGAGAACTCAACAGGAGAGGTCTTTCTGTTAAACAGAGTACCGCCACGTAAGAGTTCTTGAACGGTAGGTGTTTGAGGGTTCATGCAACAGTGGACGGCGCCGTGTATGAATATATGCAATGGCATTAGTGTTGACATTGACCAGCAGTCAGATACAATTACATAATTAGATACTTCCCACGGGTTTAATAGCGTAGGGACGCGTATATAGTAGATTTTTATGATGTTTGGTGCAGTATGAAGGGGAATGGAGGAGCGAACACTAGCACCGAACAGAGAAGGGAGGAATTATGCACATACGAACTGTTTTTTTATGCATTGTATGCACATGTATTTTCGTCCATGCGGAGTGGGAGGCGATCGGTCCATACGGTGGATATCTCTACTCAGTAGCCGCGTCACCAGCTGACAGTAGCGTCGTTTGGGTTATGTCCTACACAAGTCCGGCGAAGATCGCTCGCTCAACGAATGGAGGAGATTCCTGGGAAATAATCGGCGCGCTGACTATGGGCTATGGCCTGGATATGGTGGTGGATGCCGTCGACGCGAACAGACTGTATGCGGCAGGAGGTAATTACGCCCATCGTTCAACGGATGGTGGTTTCACGTGGTCTTATTCATACGTTCCAAATTCCTACTTCTACAGCATGGCTGTACATGCGACAACGAGCGGTACTGTCTTTGGTGCAGGTATGAAATATGACAATTCATTGTGGAACATGGCAGTGCACAGAAGCACGAATGGCGGTCAAAACTGGAATACTTCAGTCCTCTACGCAGGAACTGGTCACAGTTATGCCCGGGACATTGCCGTATCGCACTCCAATCCTGATATTATTTATGTTTGTGGCTATGGCTATGAAACTGCCGTTGTACCTCTTGTATTCAAATCAACTGACGGCGGAGCCACATTCGTCGACATGTCAGCAAACACTCCGGCCGGGATGTATTTCTATACTATCGGAGTCCATCCAACGGATCCGAACATCGTCTACTTAGGGGCTAGCAACGGTTTATACCGCTCAACCGATGGCGGTTCGACCTGGGTTTACGAATATAATTCAACCTCCAACTATAACATATGTACGACCCCGGCCAGTGCAGATCTTGTCTTTTGCGGCGCTTATTCCTCGGTATGTAAAAGTACTGATGCAGGGGCAACCTGGATTGACTCAGGCACCGGTCTCGAAGGTTATTATTGGCGCGGCGTTGCTGTTAATTCATTCAATCCCTCTAAGGTATATGCTGGTAGCAGACTTGGTTTCTTCAAAACGACGGATTGCGGAGTCAACTGGGTTGAAAGTAATAACAACATGAAACTGGCTTCAATTTATGGTTTTGCCGTTGCGCCGACATTATCACCTTTGCTTTACACGTCATGCGAGGAATTCGGTATTTATAAGTCGACAAATCATGGTGATGATTGGAATAGACTTCCTACCCCATTGACTTGCGGTAACATATGTGCCTTCGCCGTTAATCCGGAGAACCCGAGTGTGGTACTCGGGCTTGAAGGGGCTGGTTGAGGCAACGCCGAGCTCTACACGAGCACAGACGGCGGGTCCGTCTGGACATGCATTGATTCATATTTTCTTGACGGTGGTGCCTTGATCATTGATCCTAATGATACTGCAACATACTGGAGCGGTGGAAATCATTACAACGGTTCCGTTTACTGTAAAAGTGTAGCCAAATCAACCGATGCCGGTACGAACTGGGTCCGGTATGATCTTACATCTGCTACTGGATTCTGTAAAGGGATTGCGGTCGACCCAACAGACTCTGATATTGTCTATGCAGCTGGATATCCGGGTTTTCATAAGACAACCAACGGTGGAAATTCATGGGATGAAATTGGTGGCGGCATTTCTGGCAACACATATGCCGTGGTCATTGACCCCAGCGACCCAAGCGTTGTCTATACAGGAGGCACGAACGGCGTTTTCAAGTCGACAGACAGCGGCGATAACTGGATAAACGTCGGCCTGAATGATGTAAATGCCATTGCAATCGATCCTGGTAACCATGATGTCGTTTACGCCGGGACAACGAATGGTGTCTATGCGAGCACTGACGGAGGTGCAACCTGGGATGCAATGAACGATGGTCTTGAAGATCTTGGCATAAACTCATTGGGTATTTTCCCGGGCGCGTATTTGTTCTGTGGCGCTGATGTTGGAGGGATGTATCGCTGGGACATCTACACCGGTATGGAAGAGTTGGGTATCTACCATTCGACAAGCGTGCTACGCGCAACCCCGAATCCGATGCGACACAGCGCTAGTATTACTTACTATTTGCCAAACGAAAACCATGTTACGCTCGCGATTTATGATGCGCAGGGCAGGTTAGTCCGGGAATTGGTGAGCGCGCAGCAGGCTGCCGGTACGTATACACGGGGCTGGGATGGCATTGATGCTTATGGTGTTCCAGTTGCCGCAGGCGTATATTTTTGCAAACTGATGGCGGGAAAGGCAGCGAACTTTCTGAAGATCGTCGTAACACGATGATCCTTACAGGGGGCATCGTTTCTGAACGATGCCCCCATTGCACACTGCAGAAACCTTATACATCCCCGAGAGCATAATCAGCAAATCGTTCAGTCGTCACTGGCACAGGTTGACCTGGTTCTGTACAGTGGGCGGCTACTTGATTTTTGTTATTCTTTCCCGGTGCTCCTTTGATGCAGTTTGCAGAACAACAAAGTAATTGCCCTTGGGCATTCTTCTGCCAGATTTGCCAAGACCATTCCAGGTTACCGCGTAGGTACCAGGGGCATGTGTTTTGTCGATCAGAGTTTTGATCAACCTGCCAGTTTGATCATAGATTGACAAATACACGTGACCAGCCGCAGGCAATGTGTATTTGACGGTTGTTTTGTCATTGAACGGATTTGGATGCACGTTCAGCGATTGGATGGCACTACTTCTGCTTTCGCCAATCCCGACAGATTCTTCTCCACCTGAGAATACTATAAGCGGCAGATCCGTAGCCGGTATGCCAAGAGCGTTTATGATGGCGGTTCTTTCTGCCGGATCGAAGTCGCCAGTAAAATATCCCTGCATGCCCATCGAGGTCGCCTGGAGCAAAGCTCCTGCTGCACAGTAGCCGGCTTCGATCAACTGCCAACGGTCTGCCGTTGTTGCACAGTAGACAAAATAATTGGGCGCCGTCTGCGGGATGCGCGGAATTGCGGACCTGAGCTGCGGTCTACGGTCTCCGTCGATTACACGTTCGATGCGATGATCTCTGCTTGAGGGTAAGCCGGAAGGTAGACGAATGTGATACCTCTCAACGCCTTCTGATCGAACAATGTAAATGCGGCCGGTCAGATAGTAATTTGCGACGGCCGAAGCAGCGGTCAGTCCAGCACGGTTGTTGGCAGTGGTGTGGGGCGTATTGCCGTAGCATGCCCAGGCGAGCTGAGATAATTGTTGTAGATCCATTTCATTGGACGAGAACTGATCACCGTAGTTCAGATCGGCAAGTGCGTTTTCCAACAGGACGGTTCCGTCAGTCAAGGGGTCTGGCAGACTCGTGTTTGATGAAATGGCAACACACTGTGAAGTGATACCGCTGACCGTGCCCATGAGACCATAACAGTTGGCAATCTGAACGCTCTGACTCGGATTCCATGTATTGTTTGCGTTATTCCGCGCACTTTCTTTTGGGCAGCAGGAAGGCTGGCCGCTCGTGCTTGTCCAAAACGATGTTGCAGCCAGGTGAGCATAGTGAAGGGCGGTACCGGCGTCTTCGGCAAGGTCGCTGGCAATACCGATCTCGAAGGCGAGATTAGCTTCTGACAGATGGTTGCCGGTTTGGTGTAGTATGATTTCGTGTAGCGCTGGATCATATTCGTAGACATTGTCCGGCAATGCTGCGTAGATTATGCGATTTACGCCGATCAAAGGTGCTCTCGAACCTGCCCACAGTGCATTTGCGAGAATCTGCTGAGATAGGGTGCCGCTGTAGCCGCTGTGGTATGACTTGCGGCTGTTCATGATTATCTCGGAGGAGAAGTTGTTGATCTGCGGCGGGGGTAGGGTTACGGAATGCTGTAACAGTTCAGTTACACGCTGAGCATGGGCATGGGTAAGCAAAACACTTGCTCCCCCTCCTAACAATATCTTCATGAATTCTCGTCGGTTCATATTGCCTCCGGCATACTATAATCGGTATATGTGCGTTGTCAATTTCACATTTATCTCAGGAAGTTAATCTCGCGATTTTTGTTGGTATAACTCAACTTCTGAGGTTCAAAGGTTCGTATCTTCCTGTCCTTAAGGACGTCAGGCGTGTAGCGTCAAGCGCCGGGCGGAGGTCGCCAGGGGACAGGCACCTTACAAGGCCAGTCCCCTGGAGCCTTAAGGCGTTACTATTATCACTTCCATTAATTTCGTCGGTATCGCTTTGAACTGAGGTTCAAAGCTTCATATCTGCTCGCTGTAGGGTGTGTAGGCGTATCGCGTGAAGCGTTATGCGTATGCCTCAACAAGCGCAATCACAGGTGGGTTCTTTTTTCCCTTTTAGTGCGGCAATCATCTGCGCGGTCGCGCATCCGGTTCCCGATTCGACGCTGATTGCACTGACCGGGCAATTGAGCGCGCACGCCCCGCACTCCATGCAAGCGGTTGGTCGGATCACTTCGGCAATGCCGCTGTTTTGAACGAATACACCATGGGGGCAAACATTGCTGCACATACCACAACCGGTACATAATTCGGGATTGTATCGTAGAGTGGTTTCTAGGTATTTGCTTCTCATTTTCTTTCCGGTTAGCGGATAAACCTGAAAATCAGGCCGATCAACGTGCCGGCACAAAACATCCAGAACATCACAGGGAAGTAGGCAAAGATTTCCCGCTCGACGCCGCTTCGCGACGTGAACGGAGTCGCGCCCGTGTAGTTGAGCGTTATGAAAGCAACGAGCGAGGGTATGATCAGAAGATAGGGAAATGCCCGGCCCAATCTGATCCACAAGGCGGTTAGCGGATTTCCTAAGTAGACGGCAAGGAAGAATGGTATTGATGCAATGCCACCCAGCAAGAATCCTTTGGTGCTGAAATTCGGCGTCGGGATCCAGGGAAGTACGATAGGGAATAGCATTAACCCGGTAAGGATGATCACAAGTGCGGCAAGGGCGGGAATTGGACCGCTTAGAATATTCAGCAATGCCATGATGACCAATGTCGGCACAAACATGTGAACGAGCTCAACAGGCACCAATAGCAGGCGGTCCGACAGATTGAAGCGTACGCGCCGCATCTTCGTTGTGGCTTTGCCAGCCTTGAGATATGCCGGAATGTCCTCTGCTCTTACCGGGCCATATTCTACTTTAAATCCGGTTCTCTTCTCTATTTCATGGGCGGCGATACCTGATGCGCCGAGTTGCGGCAGGAACAGCAAATTGTGGACAACGCGTTGCCGTAGGTCTACGTTTTCTATGCGGTGGATTAATTCCTCTGTTCCGAATGTTCCTTTACCGGCAGCACACCACACGTTGATGCCTTTTGTATCAAGAACAAGGATGTAGCAGTCGATTCCGGCGAGAGCTTCCCGAAGTTTGTTGAAACTAAGACCGTAGTTTGCAGATACGAATACCCTCGAATTTTCATCGGGCTTTCCAAGTGCGTAAAGCCCCGGCTGGACTCTGAATCTGTTGCGCCGTAGCCCGACTCGGGCGAGAACGTGCTGTAGTTTGTCAGTGAAGGTAATTTGGCTTGTTGTTTGCTTTATCATATGATTGTCGAAAAGGATTTAGTTATTATATCTCAGGATGGAAAAAAATCAAGTAGATCTAAAGCAGTCGAGACACTCAGGGTTGATAATGAGTGCCGGTACGGGAACTGCGTACGGCTTGAGCACTTTGCGCGCTGCGGCATCGAGCGTACTGTTTGGCGGTTCGTAGTTGACTTTAAGGCGGTGTTAAGTATGCTAAACATTGACAGTGCTGGACAGGCATTATGACTTTTCTTGAAATAGTATTATTCGTCATTGTGTTATTGGTAATGATCATTGGATTGGCCGGCGTTATTCTGC
>JBFEPB010000073.1:0-6585 GCA_041550295.1 bacterium
ACATAGTATAACGTGAATATAGTGAAAGTCAATAATTCGTTATGTTCGTTGATATCGTTAGAACGTTAATAACGGTGGATGCTTGATACTAGATTCTGGATACTTGATACAAAAAAACGTTGAGATCGTTTAGAACGTTA
This sequence comes from bacterium, assembly GCA_041550295.1. Classification (GTDB taxonomy): domain Bacteria; phylum Hydrothermota; class Tepidihabitantia; order SM23-42; family SM23-42; genus SM23-42. The sequence continues at coordinate 141 of JBFEPB010000073.1, forward strand.
TTAACGTTAATATCGTTATGTGTCTCAATTTCTCATCCTCTTAACCTCCACACTTCTCAGCCTCTGCCGTTCACAGCCTCTGAGTTTCTTGTCGTTCTCCGGTTCACCATTTCTCAGCACAGTGTGTCTGCTGCTTCGCAGCTCGATTGTTACGCTTCTGCCATCAAAAGGATCCCACAAAAACCAAGGATTCGGAATCCCGCACAGCGGGACAGCGATAAGAACCAACATTACAGTGATAGCAAGACCCGTCTGTCTGTTTCGGTCATTGGAATTTCGGATTCCGAATTTGTTTAGAGTTTCGATATTCGTATTTCGTACTTGGGTCTTGTCTCAATCCGGTAGGGCCGGGTCCACAAATACGACCTCTTCCCTCATCATAATGACGGCACCCGGCTTGCCTTTTTTGTTCTTCTTAAGGTACTTGCGCTGCGTGTAGGATACCGGCACATTACGCTGCTTCCTCGCCTTGCTGAAATAAGCTGCGACCGCCGCCGCAATCCTTATCTCGTCTTTTCCAGGACGCTGTTTTCTTGGTATATTTGGGCGGAGGATCGTGTGTGCTCCTTCAACACCCCGCGCATGGAAGAAATAATCACCCGGCCGAGCGTGCCCAAATGTCAACTGATCATTACCACGTGCGCTTTTGCCGACGAGTATCACAGATCCGGAATCCAGATTGAACCTGTGAAAAGGTTCGCGTTTTCGAGAAGGCTTTCCGATTTCCTTTTTCTGCGCCGGCTCTCTTTCCGACATGGTCTCGACACCAACAATTTCCTGCTTTAGTTTGGCTATCTGCTCCAGCAGTTTCGGTTGTCCCCTTTTTTCCTTCTTGTACCGCGAGAAATACTTTTGCGCATTTGCCTGTGGCGTCAACACGGGGTCTAGCACCACTTCAATTTCTTCCTTGGTATATGGGTTAATAAGCTTAACCGCTGTCCAGCCTTTCCTTATCTTTACTAAGTTTGCCAGGATTAATTCGCCACATAGGCGCAGACGTTCGATCTCTCCGGGTTTCAGCAACTTCTTTTGCAATCGAGTGATACGCCTTTTCAATCTACGGATTTCGAGATGCCGTTCCTGTTCTGAGCGGCGGTTGTCAAGATCCTCAATGAAAGCCGTGATGACCTCCTTGAAGAGGCTGTTGAAACCGGGGAACTCTGTCGCGTCCTCGCAAGGAAACAAGCTCATGGTCAGCGGATGCAGCGTGACGAGTTTTGGATGCACTTCTTCCTGTTTGATGACGGCCTTCAGGAACTTGAGGTTTTCCGCATCAATAGTGCGAGCCATCTTGACATCAATGCCTTCGATTTTCTTCACCATCTGTTCTACGTCCATACCCAAGATCTCATCCTCATTGAGGTCAAAGACCGAGGATTTCGCGTTCTTTTGTATGCTGCGTTGAAAAACACTTCTGCGCCATGATTTTGCCACCACTGTCAAATTGGGTGCTTCGTGGTAGAATGAAACAACGATCTCCACCCTCTGTTTTTCCGGAAAGGGCTTCTCTATGACTATTCTTAGCACGGGCATGAATCCATCCTGTACGATGTCGATGATCTTTGACGATCTTACGAAATCACTGACCCCGCTCAGCGTTTCATAACCACGTGCTACACTTTTCGAGAGGAACATTCCGAGCATTTGAGGATGCAGCGAGACAAAGAGACTTTGCCTGCCAAATACTATTTGCAGCACTCTGTGTCTTATCGTGAGGTCCTCGATGTATAAACCTTGCAGTTTCTGATGAATTTCTTTCAGGAGTAGATAAAGATATATCCCGTTCATCTCAAATCAAGCCTCATCAGATGATCTCGGCCACCGACAAAAAACAATACAGACAAATGTGTTATCGTGCTGAGTACTCACGCAGGTAGTTCAATGCCGACCGCATGTCCTCTGGCAGCTGAACCTCGAAGTGCATCTTGCGTCTCGTCCCGGGATGTATGAAATCGAGTTCGGCTGAATGCAGCGCCTGCCGGTCGATGCGCATGAGAACAGCTTTGAAGACCGGTAGCTCCTCACTTCTGCGGATTACGCCTGCGCTGCGTCCGCCATACTCCTTATCACCAACGATCGGACACCCAATATGCTTGAAATGAACCCTAATCTGATGAGTTCGGCCAGTTATCAGAGAGACCTTGAGGTACGTGGCTATCCGGAAGCGCTCCAGCACAATGAATTTCGTCGTTGCAAGTTTCGATGATAGCGGCGTAACCGTCATTTTCTTCCGGTCTAAACCGCTTCGACCAATGGGTGCTTCGATGACACCTTCGGGTAAACCCGGATAGTTCCAACATATAACGTCGTACTTCTTCTTCACTTCCCGGTGTTCGATCGCACGACTCAAGGTACTCAATGCTTTGTCAGTTCTGGCGAACATGATCAGGCCGGTCGTGTCCTTGTCGAGGCGGTGTAGTACGCCTGGTCGGATCTTGTCACCGAGTGTGGGAAGTTCGCCGCAATGATGAAGTAGCGCATTAACCATAGTGTGCTGGAAATTACCTCGTGCTGGATGCACAACAATACCTTTCTGTTTATTGACAACGATGATTTCGCTGTCTTCATACACAATATCCAACGGGATGTTCTCGGCTTCTACCTGTGGGGCGCTATACACCTGGAAGCGCACGCGAATCTCGTCACCGGTCTTCACACGATAGGCGCTTTTCACCGGGCTATCGTTGACGAGAACCTTGCCGTTATGAATCAATTTCTGGGTCAAATTTCGCGACAAACCAATTCCGGCACTGATCAGATACTGATCAATGCGGCGCCCTTTCTGCCTTTCGGCGACGACCCGGGAGAACTCTTTAGCTATTCCTCGATCCAAGGATCTTTTTCTCCAGCGTAATTATCTGCTCGATGCCCCTGTAACCCAGATCCATCAATTCATCAAAACGCTCCCGCTTCACCGGCATCTTCTCAGCCGTCGCTTGCGTCTCGATTATCTTACCGCGGCCCGTCATCACAAGGTTCATGTCGATCTCTGCGCTACTGTCTTCACCATAATCCAGATCGAGCATTGCTTCACCTTTTACAATACCCACGCTCACCGCGCCAACATAATCGAGTATCGGTGATTTGGTGAAGCGCTTGTTCACGTTCATTTTTGCTACGGCGCTGCTGAGCGCAAAAAAAGCTCCATTGACCGCAGTCGTCCTTGTGCCGCCGTCAGCCTGGATTACATCACAATCAATGATGAACGTTCGTTCACCGACCAAGCGCAGGTCAAAAATAGGACGCAGTGACCGCCCGATGAACCGACGGATCTCCTGAGTACGGCCACTGAGCCGACCGGTATGAGCTTCACGCATAGTTCGTTCATGTGTGGCACATGGCAGAAGGGAATACTCAGCGGTCAACCAACCGGTCCCACTACCCACGAGAAATGGTGGGACCCGGTTCTCGACAGTGACCGCACACAACACGCGGGTGCGCCCCGCGGTAACCAAGCATGAACCTGCTGTATAATCGAGATAGTCAAGTTCGAAAGTCATTTCACGTAAAGCATCAAACGCCCGATTCCCGCTTCTCATCTACACTCCTTTCAACCTCATTCTCCCGCACATACAACCATTTCGTCGGGGCAAATAACCATCACTGCTTCTCATAACCCTTCAGTGATACGCGGGAGAAAGACTTCATCGGCTCACCCAAGAATCTTTCGCCTATCTCTTTGAAATTCATTGACAAATCGGTCAAATAAATCGAAGTACTCCCCGTGCCCGCCGGGTTTTCAATTTTCAATTCCCTCAGTGCTTCCGCCAATTCAACCCCGACCTCAAAGGACGCATCAACATAGTTAATATCACCCATTATTCCCCTGATGGTATCCAGCAATAACGGATAGTGAGTGCATCCCAGCAGAAGCGTGCTGACATTGTCCTTCTTGAGCGGCTCAAGGTATTCCCCGGCCACAAGCCTCGTAACCTCATGATCGATCCATCCCTCCTCGACGAGTGGCACAAACAGAGGACATGCCTTTCCAAGTATCTCGACCTGCGCACCCTCTTCCTTGAAGGCTTTCTCATAGGCGCCGCTGCAAATAGTAAGGGATGTTCCGATCACGCCTATCTTGCCGGTTCCGGTCAATTGCATAGCCTTGCGCACCCCAGGGCGTATCACGCCGATCACGGGAACCGGAAACTCCTTGCGAATTATGTCGAGTGCCACCGATGCCGAAGAATAACATGCAATCACCACGTATTTCACGCCGCGGTCAACCAGAAATTGGGTGTCCTCCATGGAAAATTGAATAATCGCATCGGTCGACTTGGTGCCATAGGGCAGCCGCGCGGTATCGCCCAGGTAGATAATGTCCTCGCAGGGCAATGCTTTTCTCACTGCTTTCACCACGGTCAGACCACCGATGCCAGAATCAAAAATACCGATGGGATCTTTGCTCAATTGTTCAACCTCCTCTCGTAATCTTCGATATAATCCCTGATACCACGATATACACAGAAAGCGAGCTGCTTCTGAAAACTCTTCTGGCGTAGCATTTTCTCCTCAGCAGGATTAGAAATGAACGCACACTCAACCAGCACCGCGGGCATGAAAGCTCCGTTCAGGACATAGAAGCCGGCCTGTTTGACCCCCCTTGAAGGTATCTCAAGCTTGTTCTCGGCCGAAACCTGAATATTCTCGGCAAGACGGTTTGACTCATCCAGAAATGCGCTTTGAGCAAGGTCGTACAGAATGAAACTGAGATCATCAGTCGGCATAACAAGGTTATCGAACTTGAGCGAAGCGTTCTCCAGAGCGGCAACTGCCCTTTCATCGCTGGTCTTGGCTTCCGACAGGAAGTATGTTTCGAAACCGCTGCGCGGTGCGCCCCTCAAGTGGGCATTGCAGTGTATACTTATGAAAAGATCGGCAGCGTTACGGTTTGCCATATTAGTGCGTTCCTTAAGGGACAGATAAACATCCCGGTCACGAGTCAGGACCACCCTAATCTTCAGAGAATCCTCAATAAAATCCTTGAGCATCCGGATGATCGCCAAATTCACATCCTTTTCATACAAACCCTTCTTCCCCACCGCACCCGGATCAATACCACCATGACCTGCATCGACCACGACCAGCGCCACCTTTCTACTTATCTTGTTGAAGAAGACAACTTCGTCAGGTCTTTCGATGAACGAATTTACACCCTCGAGCGTCAGTTCAATGGAGGTGTAAGTATTGAATGGAGATAGCTTCGCATCAGTCACTGCACCCTTGGCTTTCAATCTTTGTTTACCCTTGTATACTCCGTCAATTTCTACTATCGCACTTCTTCCGGAGAATCGAACGTCAAAGTCTATTTCTCCAGCCCAACCAAACTTCACCACTGTCGAATCAGCGCGAGAAATCAGCGAAATATCCTTGATGACCGGTATCTCGGTTACACTCTTGATAAACACGAGCTTCTCAAAAGCGCTGCCAAGGGTAGTGGTTATTAGTTGGACCGGAAAATAAACATCCCCGTTTCTATAAACCGGAGCGTAGGGCAAATGGTAGTACTTGCCGCCGTATTCAATCGTTGGTACATCGGGGATGAGCACAAACCTGCGACCGGTCTCTGATAGATAGAGCAGCTGCGTTGTGTTATCCATGATATAGCTCAAACCCAACAACTCAGAAACCGACTTTAGAGGAACATAATCGTGCAGCTCGATCCGGCTTGGCTCAACAAGTATGCTGCGTTCTTCATACGTGATCTCGTATTTATTCGGAATGACGCACAACATGCATACAAGCAGCAAAGTCATCGCGTTGCTTTCCTGGCTTTGGCGATCTTTCTTTCTTCTTCTCTTTTCAGTATTTTCTCTTTCTTGTCGTAGAGACGCTTGCGGCGGCAGACACCGATCTCCATTTTAGCATAACCGCGGCCCGTGAAGTATATCTTCAGCGGAATCAACGTATTTCCACGCTGCTGTACCAAGCCATAGAGTTTCTTGATCTCGCGTTTTTTCAACAGGACCTTTCTCTTCCTTTTTGGGTCTAATTTACCGGCACTACTGTATTTATATCCGGTTATGTGCAGATTGAATACATAGACTTCACCGTCGACGATATCACCATAAGCGTCGCTGATCGAGACCATGCCCTGACGCATAGACTTTACTTCACTACCGGCGAGCACTAAACCCGCCTCGAATGATTGTAAAACCTGGTAGTCGTGCAATGCCTTACGATTATGTGCAACAATTTTCACCGACGATTATAACAGCAAAGTGCGGTATAGTCAAGATATTACGGCAAAAAACGTAAGAAACTGGAGAATCTCAAGAATACTGAGCATGTAGACGTGCACATTGAGGACCTTAAAATCCATCGCTGTAATCTATCTTTTATCTTCGTAATCATGAGAGCAATGCTGATTTGTGCATTGCTCTCACATTGTTGACAAAAAAAGAATTCTGATTATATTAAAGTTAATGATCTCATTTGACAAGGT
>JBFEPB010000074.1:0-6552 GCA_041550295.1 bacterium
ATCTTTCTTTTTACCTTTCTTCTCTGCATCCTTGCATATTTCGATAAGTTTGTCGAATTGCTCAGGATATTCGTAGGCGATGCTGGCTAGAGTCTTACGGTCAAGGTCAATATTGTTGTTCTTGAGAATGTGGATAAACTGTGAATATTTCATGCCCTTTTCGCGAAGTGCAGCATTAATTCTAGTTATCCACAATGCCCGGAATACGCGTTTCTTGCGCTTCCGCTCGCGATATGCGGAAAGCCAGGCTTTCATAACGGCAATCCGCGCCGTCTTATAGAGTCGGTGTTTCCCGCCCCAGTAGCCTTTTGCCTGTTTCAGCCACTTCTTTCTCCTTCTGCGGGTCTGGGGCACATTTTTCGTTCTTGGCATGTTGGGACTCCTTTCTTTCAAATTATAATCATTTCCGAATTTCTGTCAATGTTTTCGCAGAAACAGGCGGTAAAGGCTGGATTTACACCTGAATTACCGAGTATTATCTACCTAACAATTGCGTCCCGCACGGGCGGAACGCTAGATTTCTGCGTAAAACCAAAACTTCCGTTATATCAGCAACTTTGTTCTTTTTAGGTCTGGCTTCGATACCTTGGCAGGTTTGCGAAGCCTTCTTTTCCTCTTTCGTGACTTAGAGGACAGCATATGTCTCCGGCCGGCTCTGCTGCGCATTATTTTGCCGCTCTTTTTGATCTTCAAGCGCTTTGCAGCACCGCGCTTTGTTTTCTGCTTGGCCATTTGTCTATCTCCTCTTTTTCTCAGGCAAAAAAGTCACCATAAAGACATTGTTCTCTTTCTTGGGTGCTGACTCTGGCTTGCCGAGACCCTCAAGGTCTACTCCCATCTTCTGGAGCATCTTAATGGCCATGTCAGCATGCAGCATTTCCCTACCCCTCAGGCGTAGTGAAATCTTTACCCTGTCGCCATCCATAAGGAATTCCTTGACCTTTGCCAGCTTGACCTGGTAATCGTGTTCGCTTATCTTGAGCGAGAATCTCATGCCGCGGGCCGTTGTTCGGTGCTGATGTTTTCGGGATTCGCGTTCCTGGCGTTTTTTCTCATAAACGTACCGACCAAAGTCCATCAATCGGCACACTGGAGGTTTGGCATTAGGCGCAACCTCCACCAAATCCAGATCCTTTGAATGCGCCATCCGCATCGCTTCTTTAATGTGGAATTCCCCAAGCATTGTTCCATCTTCACCTACTATTTTTACTTTTTGTGCCCTGATTTCGCGGTTTACTTTAGGCAGCTGTTTAATTGTCACCTCCTTGTTCTGATTTCAAAAGCTTAAAAAATTCCTTCAATTTCATTTGACCCAGATTTCCTTCTTTATGCTTTCTTACTGATACGTTCTTGTCCACAACCTCACGTTGTCCAAGGATAAGCATATAAGGGACCTTACTCGATTCGACTTCTCTGATTCGGTAATTTATCTTCTCTGATTTATTATTCATTTCGGCTCGCAGCCCCTCTTTGCGGCATTTTTTCAATATGCTTGCGGCATATTTATCTTCTTTGTCCGTTATTGGCATGACCACGACCTGCATCGGCGCAAGCCATAAGGGGAATGACCCTGCATAATGCTCAATTAGGCAGCCGATGAAACGTTCCAAAGAACCATATATCGCACGGTGAATGACAACAACCTGCTTATGCTTGCCATCTTTATCCATGTACTCAATCTTGAAACGACCCGGGAGATTGAAATCGAACTGAACGGTTGTTGCCTGCCATTGTCTGCCCAGCGCGTCCACCAATTTTATGTCTATCTTGGGGCCATAGAATACGGCCTCACCTTCCATGCGATGGTAGTCAAGTCCCACCCGTTTCAGTGCGGCAACCAATCCCGCTTCCGCTTGTTTCCATTCATCGTCAGTGCCCATGTATTTTTTCTTTTCATGCGGGTCGCGGACCGAGAGATCGACCCGGAAATCATAAAAACCGAATCGATTCATGAACTTCCTCGCCAATTCCAGTACTTTCACGATTTCGTCTTCGATCTGTTCTGGCTGGCAGAATATGTGAGCATCATCGATTGTGATCCCTCGCACGCGCAGAAGACCATGTAGCGTACCCGATAGTTCGTTGCGGTAGACTGTTCCAAGTTCAGCATATTTCAGAGGCAATTCCCGATAACTGCGCACTTTGGATTTGTAGATTAGAATATGTCCGGGGCAATTCATCGGCTTGAGAACGTATTCCTCATTTTCCACTGGCAGCACGTACATGTTATCCTTGTAAAAATCATAATGTCCGGATTGATGCCAGAGATGACCCCGCGCGATGTGGGGAGTAGTATTGATCTTGTAACCGGCATCAAGATGTTCCTTCATCCAGTATTCTTCAATGATCCTGCGCAGGGTTGCACCCTTTGGGGGCCAGTATACGAGCCCCGCGCCAGCTTCCTCGAATATGGAAAACAGCTCGAGCTCTGTGCCCAATTTCCGATGGTCACGTTTTTTTGCTTCTTCAATCTTATTAAGGTAATCTCTTAACGCATCGGCCTCAGGGAACGATATTCCGTAGATTCGGGACAACATTGGCTCATTGATATCTCCCCGCCAGTATGCACCGGCAAGACTAAGCAGTTTGAAGGTCTTAACATATCCCGTGCTCGGAACGTGCGGACCGCGGCACAGGTCGAGGAAATCCTTGTTTTGGTATAGGCTTATTTCCTTATCCTCAATTTCTCTGATCAACTGAACCTTGTATGGTTCTCCCTTCTCTTCGAACATTTTAATTGCCGCTTGTTTGTTCATTTTGACGCGCTCAAATGCAATATCCTGCTCGGCAAGTTGTTTCATTCGGTTTTCGATTCTGCTCAGGTCTTCTGGTGAAAATGGGGTCTCCACGTCGAAATCATAGTAGAAACCCTGATCGATTGCCGGGCCGATCGCCAGCTTGGCTCCAGGAAAGAGCTGCTTAACAGCCATTGCCATCAGGTGTGATGATGAGTGCCAGTATATTCGTTTTCCTTCATCGCTCGAAAAATCGATGAGTTCGATCTCGCAATCTGCCGTGATTTCGGTGTCTAAATCGCACAGTTCACCATTTATGCGCGCTGCGAATTGTCCTTGGCCTTTTACCAGATCAGAAATCCGTTTTTCGCGCTCGATTTCGATTATTTCGCCGTTTAAGCGTACTTTTATCATAATGCAATTATAGATTGATTTTCACGTTTGTCAAGGTAAATACCTGAATTTCACTGTTTCGTTAGTTATTGCGGCTCTGGTGGTTAACACTGCAATTCAGATTTGCGGCTCATATTCACCCAAGGAATCTAAAGCAAGTATAATCGGCAAGGCGTGATCCATGCCTCTAACAACATGCACCATCGCCACCCAAGACTTGCCACCCTGGCGGGTGATGCAGGGTGGTTCAGGTTTAACCCGTGGTTCAGGATGAGCCGACGGCACCTGAATTTCACTGTTTCGTTCACTGTCATTACTCGATCAGAGAAATGGAGATAGTTAAATGTGTTGCTGTATTGACTTCTTGATGCATCTACATTATAATGCTCAGTGGATTATGTAAAATATACCTTTATTGCCCTGATCGGTTGGGGTTTTTGGGCCATCGGCAGCAAATTATTGACCCAGTATTTCAATACATTAAGTACTACTTTCTGGATTTCCCTCTGGTCCATCGTATTTCTTACTCTGTTCATCTTCTTCCGCAGGAACCTGATGATCAGCATACATGTCTTATATGCGATACCGGTGGGAATCGTCTCACTGGTGGCGATCATTGCCTTTTACAAGGCATTGAAAATAGGTCCTTCTTCAGTGGTCTTGCCCTTGACCAATTTGTATGTTGTAATGCCTGTGATCTTTGGTTTTATTGTGTTTAAGGAACCAGTGACTCTAACTCGGGTGGTCGGTATCGTTTTTGCGGTCCTCGCGGCCGTCCTGCTGAGTATATGAAAGTAGTAATATACGAGGATAATGTAAGGAATTTCTATCCGCTGATAAATCTCTTCCCCCAATATGATCTGCGGCTTGGCGCCAAGACTATTGCCGAGCACGCGGCTCAATTCTTTGTCCGCGATAAAATGAGCTTTGTCGCCCGGGCGCGGTATGGTATAGTTCCTGCAAAATCACACGAATCGACGTTGTACCTCTCAGGCCGGCTGCTGCTGAATAAAAAGTTTAAGGTGCCGGAGGCGGATGCAAAAATGGTTGTCGGGTCAGAGGCAGTTGGTTTTTTCAAGAAGGAGCCGCCGTTTCCGGCAACGCTCGATGAGATCAGGGATGCACTCGGTCGCGTCAAAGGGTCACTGCAGGTTGATGGGATATTGATCAAGAATATCTGGGATCTGATTGCCGAGAACGAAAGACTGCTCCTTCAACAACTAAAGGCGAAGCGAAAAACGGGTCGCAGTGCATTGAAAGCAGAGGTACGCGGTTCAGACATACACGTAGAGAAGAGCGCGCGGGTGGACAAATTGGTCTTTCTGGACGCAACCGACGGTCCAGTATATATAGACGATGGTGCCGAGCTCCGTCCTTTCTCGACCGTGATAGGGCCGACATACATCGGGGCCGGGACTGTGATCGAACGGGCCCGGGTCACAAAATCGAGCATTGGACCTCAGTGTCGGATCGGTGGAGAAATAGAGGGCTGCATCTTTCAGGGGTATTCGAACAAACACCATGAGGGTTTTATCGGACACTCATACGTTGGCGAATGGGTCAACCTCGGCGCTCTCACAACAAATTCCGACCTGAAGAATAACTACGGTTCGGTTCGCGTGCATATTCTTGGCCAGGATTTTGACACCGGTATGATAAAGGTCGGTTGCTTTGTTGGCGATCATGCTAAACTCGGGATCGGAACCTTGATCCCAACCGGCGCGGTGATCGGTAGTTTTGTCAATTTTGCAGGTGGTGGAATGACACCGAGATACATAAGGGACTTCCATTGGATCGTCGGTGACGAAGTGCAGGAATATGACCTGGGCAAGGCAATGAAGACTGCGCAGATCGTGATGAAGCGCCGGAACGTAAATATATCAGAACAATACAAAAAAGTAATACGCAGCTTACATGGCGAAATTTGTCGTAGCGATTGATGGCGTCGCTGGTTCAGGCAAGAGCACAACGGCAAAAGGTGTTGCCCGGCGGCTGAATTTTTTCTACATTGACACCGGCGCCATGTACCGAGCATTCACCTTGAAGTACTTACGCGCCGTTAGCGCACGGGAAAAGGCGATCGACTGCGAACTGATCCAGGAGTTATTGACGAATACGTTGCTTGACCTGCGCCGGGACAATAGCGAGGAAAAAGTCTTTCTGGATGGTGAAGATGTATCCGCGGCGATAAGAACGCCAGAAGTAAGCGGCTTCGTTTCTCAGATTTCAGCCGTACCCGCAGTGCGCGAATGGATGGTCGCGAAACAACGAGAAGTCGCCGAAGGTAAGAGCGTTGTCTGTGAAGGGCGCGATATTGGGACAGTTGTATTCCCAGATGCCGAGGTGAAGGTTTTTATGCAGGCAGATGTTGCAGTGCGGGCGGCGCGGAGGTTGAAAGAATTGGGCGATAGAGAGATCAATGCGAACGAACAGGAGGTAATTGAAAATATAAGGTTCCGTGATAAGTATGATTCTGAAAGGAACCATTCGCCTTTGAAGAAGGCAGATGATGCGATAGTAGTAGACACTACCGATCTAAGCATCGAAGAAGAGATTGAAATAGTGAAAGAAATTGTTGAGGAACGGCTCGCTGCATCTTGATTCCCTGAAAATGGTTGTCAAATAGCCATCGTGTAGAGCTATCAGTTGGTGGCAATATCTACATGGCGACTTTTGCTTTCCCGATTTTTCTTAAGATCTGTTCAACTGTTTCTGACTCGCCCGGATCATGCCATTGGATATCCGGCATTTTTTTGAACCAGGTGATTTGGCGCTTGGCATAATTACGCGTTCGCCGCTTTGCGTTTTCGATTGCGGTCTCGAGGCTCCAGAGCCCGTGCAAATATCCCACGATCTCTCTATAGCCAATTGTTCTCAGGGCGCTCGATTCAGGGCTGAATCCCTTTCTCAGCAGCGACTCAGTTTCCTGGACGAGCCCGGCATTGATCATGTGATCAAAGCGGCTGTTGATCCGTGCATAGAGCGCATCGCGCGGTAGATTAACCCCTATATAATAAGGAAGAATAATTCTTTTCTTGACTGCCTTGCCGAGCATCTTGCTCAGGGGCTGGCCAGTGATTTCGAATACCTCGATGCCCCTCATGATTCGTTGCTTGTCCTGTGGCTGTATCATTTTAGCCCACTCTGGGTCGATGCGTCTTAACCTCTTATACAAATATTCAATGCCGTGTTTCTGCATCATCTCTCGTATTCTGGCCTTGGTCTGTGCGTTCGACTGTGGCAGTTGATCAAGAGGGTGAAAAAGGGCCTTTATGTACATACCCGTACCTCCGCAGACGATAGGGTTTTTGTTCTTCTCTCTTATTTCGGAGATCTTCTGTTGCGCATCACGCGCAAACTGGCCGCACGAATAGTCTTCAGCCGGTTCGACAAAACCGACCAAGTGAAACGTTGTCTGTCTTCG
>JBFEPB010000075.1:0-6491 GCA_041550295.1 bacterium
ATACGACCTTTTGACCAAAGAAGAGGAATATGAGCTTGCGGTCAAGATCGAGACCGGCTACCGCATGATCGAGCGACAATTTCTTCCCTATCCTTGCACTATTAGTAAGCTGATCGAGATATGCAAACAAGTGGAGTTCTGCCACCGAAGCCTCGACCAGATATCAAGGGTGGAGATCGAGGCGATGATGGACAAACGCGCTTTCTGGGCTGAACGCCAGAGATTTGTACGCCGAGTAAAGTCAATCGAGCGTGACTATAATTCATTGCTTCAATTGTACCGTAGGAACCGTCGTGACAAGTCCAAGACCATGGGGTGGCGTATCTTCGAAAAAGAAGAGAGAATCCTGCGCAAGATCAATGTGCTCTCGCTGCAACACGCCGTGGTAAACGCTGCAATACAGGAATTCAAACAGAACATTGAGCGTTTGGAAAAAGTCGTAAAAACCTTACCCAGATTGCGGAATCTGGATGAGATCAAGCAATATAAGAAGGACAAAAAGACGCTCACTATTGCTCTGGGTGGCGACCACGATCATCTGTATGAGACTTCACGGATCGTCGGGGCATGGGAGGATCTGATAAACCGTGCGCGGCAGCGTATGATCGAAGGCAATATGCGGCTCGTCATATCGATTGCCAAGAAATACGTGAACCGGGGTCTGGAATTTGCCGATCTGGTTGGTGAAGGTAATAACGGTTTGATCAAAGCCGTGGAGAAATTCGATTACCGCAAAGGATACAAATTCTCAACCTATGCTACATGGTGGATCAGGCAGGCAATAACACGTGCGATCGGCGATCAGGCGCGTACGGTCAGAGTACCTGCTCACATCCTCGATACGATGAACAAGGTTGCACGCGCGCAGCGCGATATGATCCAGGATCTCGGGCGCGACCCGACTGTCGAGGAGATCGCTGACCGGTTGGACATTCCGACCGACAAGGTCAGAATGGCGCATAATATTGCATTGATACCGATCTCACTGGATAAACCGATCGACGATGAAGAATCCAGCTTCGTCGGTGATTTTATTAGTGATCCCATGGGTGATTCACCATCGAGACGGGCAGCGATCTCCATTCTTAAGGATCGTTTCAATGACATCCTGCGGGATCTGCCAAAACGAGAAGAAAAGATAATCCGTCTTCGTTTCGGCCTTAATGATGGTTTGCCAAGGACCCTGGAGGAAGTGGGTAGAATGTTCAATATTACGCGCGAGCGGGTAAGGCAGATTGAGGCAAAGGCTTTGAAGAAGCTGCGTCATCCGACGCGTCTACGTAAGCTCCAGATGTACAAGGACCTGATCAACTGACCGGGCTGGTCCTGTCATTTCTCCATGATAGTACAGAGTATTTGTTTGGTGGCTTTTCATCCGTGCTGCTTGACAGGTCTGTAATATTATGTATAATTGACCATGAAAAGGTCTATTAGTGTTCTTAAGAACATACGCAAATCAAATAAGCAACGGATCATCAACCGGAGTAGAAAGAAAAAGTTGAAAGAAGCAGTCAAGAGGATGCTGAATGTCAGTACCAAGAAATCCGCCAACAAGATCTATCCTGAGGTGCAGGCAATCATCGACAAGTCGGTTCAGGATGGCATTATCACGAGGAACACTGCTGCGCGAAAGAAAGCGCGGTTGATGAAGCACATTAATACCCTTAAATAACCTCATGGGTCAGACCTGACCCCAAGTTCTGGGGAATTTTTTTCCCGTGGATTTGTATTTTATTGCAGAAGGAGGTTAGAATGAAGAAAGTATTGCCATTTATATTCATCGTGACATCACTCAGTATTGTGTCGGGAGTAAACCTGGGCCGGCAGCCCGACACACTCAGTATCGACGTTCCGGTCGAAGATATGCGTAGCGCGTACGGGAAGCTCGAGGTAAATGTCATTGATTTCGATGATGAAATAATAGGTCGTGCAGACAAGTATGTATATGTCACATCAGACTATTATTCGGTTCCGTTCAAGGTTCAGTTGGACAAAGAACCACGTGACAGGGACTTGCTTCGGGTCGCAGTGAAGTTCAAGGGTGAAGCGCATATCTATTCTTTGTACCAGCTCGAGGATCGAATGGTGGTGCAGATCCTTGGCCAAGATGAATTTATCAGGGCGACTTCAATCAACTATCGTATTATCGTGCACAATCAGAGAAACAATGCACCCATTGAAAATGCCAGAATCAATATTACGATGAAACAGGGCGAAAGAGATAGATCAGTATTTGAAGGCGTTACTGATCGTTCGGGTTCATGTGACGTCGATTTCACGATACCCGCTGATGTTGACGAGGCCGACCTGCACTTTGAAGTCACTTCAGCCATTGGTAAGGATGACTATGATGTAAACATAAAGATCTTGAGCGGGATCATGACCTATCTGGTGACTGACAAGCCAGTCTATCAGCCCGGCCAGACCATTCATATAAGATCATTGTCCCTTAGTCGTCCCGACCTGTCGCCGCTCAACGGTGCAACGGTTCTATTCGAGGTCGAGGACAGTAAGGGTAATAAGGTGTACAAGGAGCAGATCAAGGCCGATGATTTTGGCGTCGCCTATGTGAAATTCGTTCTTGCCGATGAAGTCAATTTTGGCGACTACGTGATACGGGCGGTTATTGATGGCGAAAAAGTTGAGAAGAGTGTGAATGTCAAGAAATATGTACTGCCGAAATTCAAGGTTGCACTTACGACCGACCAGGAATATTACTTGCCCGGCACGACCATTGAGGGTGACGTCGAGGCGGAGTATTTCTTCGGGAAACCTGTTGCCGACGGCAAAGTCAGGATAACCGCTTACAAATTCGATATCGGGTTCCAAGAAGAGGCAGTGCTCGAAGGACGTACTGACCGCGAAGGACGCTATCACTTCACGTACCGATTACCGGATTTCTTCGTGGGGCAGCCGCTCGAGGGCGGTGAAGCTTTTCTGCGTCTCGATGTTGAGGTGATCGACCCGGCGAATCATAGCGAAAAGATTTCCGCGAGGAAGAAAGTCGTGCAGGATATCATTAGCCTCAGCATTGTACCTGAAGGCGGGTACTTGCGGCCAAACATCGGAAACCGAGTATACGTACTGGCCACCTATCCGGATGGAACACCCTGTGTGGCTCAGGTGCAGGTAAGAGCCAATACCCGGCGCTTCAGGGTAAAGACCGATGATTATGGGATCGCTGAGTTTGATTATACCCCGCTCGATCCTCAGGTGCGGATCGAAGTCAAAGCCACTGATGACAAGGGCGAGACCGCGACCGTTGAGCACACTTTTGATCTCAATACGACAAGAGATCATCTCATATTGAGAATGGAGCGTGGTATTTACAGTGTCGGTGAATCACTCGACTTAACATTTCTGACGACCAGACGGTCAGGTCAGGTCTACATAGATGTCATAAAGGACGATCAGACGATAATGACAAAATCGGTCGCGATCCGAAACTACAGAGGACATTATCGGTTGAACTTGACCCCGGATCTCAGTGGATCGATCTGGCTGCACGCATACATTATTACTCGAGGGAGTGATATTGTTCGCGATACGCGCTTCTGCTATGTCAATGCAGCGGATGATCTACTTATCGATGTGCGCACCGGGGAAGATGAATATGCGCCGGGTCAGGATGGTGAAATAACATTCACGGTTACGGGCCACGATGGCCGGCCGAGAGTCGCCGCACTGTGCGTCGCGATCGTCGATGAGGCTGTTTTTGCGGTATCCGAGCTTCAGCCAGGACTGGAAAAGGTGTACTTCAGGCTGGAGGAAGAGATAATGAAACCGCGTTATGAAATCCACGGGTTCACACCAGTAGACATAGTTGAGATGAAGAAAAAAGAAGCGCGCGCAGAGAATGTCATGTTTTCAACGCTTGTTCCTAAGGAGCACTATTCAGTTAGTTACACCACACCAAGGCTCATGACTGAGAAGATAAAGAATGCTTTCGCTACAGAATTGGAAGAGGTTCGGGTTGATCTATATGAGGCGCAGAATGAGTATTTCAGCAAACACGGCGAATACCCGAAGAGTGGAGAAGCCATCGATGTTTTCATCAAGGAAGGATTGCTGAAAAAAGAGGAACTGCTCGACCCGTGGGGACGAAGATACCACGTGAGCTCGCCCGAAGAACGCTTTCTTTATTTCACCATTGCCTCGGCCGGGCCAGATGGCATCATCGATACCGAGGATGATATCAGCGAGATGATGTGGGATAAAGGTATGATATTTGCCGAGGAAATGGATGCGGCGATGCCGGTGGCAGGGGTTCGGGCCCCGATTGCCTTGTCAGTCAAGAAGGCTGAAGTAAGCACCCAGCAGCCTGCAAAGGAACCACGGGTACGTGAATTCTTTCCGGAAACCTTTGTTTTTGAACCGGCGCTCATCACCGACTATGACGGAAAGGCAAGGCTACCGCTGACCATGCCCGACGCAATAACCACATGGCGCATAACGACATTTGGATCATCGGCCAAGGGTGAACTCGGCTCGATCCTGGCTCAGTTGCGGGTCTTCCAGGATTTCTTTGTCGATATTGACCTGCCGGTCGCGTTGACTCAGGGCGACGAGATCTCCATACCGGTTGCTTTGTACAACTACCTGCCAGGCGACCAGGAGATAAAATTGGTCTTGCAGACCGAGGATTGGTTCGAGATTCGGGGCGAGGCCGAGGTAGTCAGGCAGCTCGGCAGGGATGAGGTGAGTGCCGTCTATTTCCCGATTCGAGTGAAGGAAATTGGCTATCACACGATTCTGGTCAGAGCATATGGTGAGGTCATGTCAGATGCTATCAAACGTTCGGTGGCGGTGCTACCAGACGGCAAACTGTATGAAGGTATTATCTCCGACCGGCTTACCGGTCGCGTAGTGCAGCAGGTGCATTTTCCTGCGAACTCAATCCAGGAGGCTAACTGGCTCGGTTTGAGGATCTTTCCAGGCATCTTCTCACAGGTTGTCGAGGGTCTTGATCGACTCCTGGGGGTACCCTTCGGCTGCTTTGAACAGACAACATCGGTCACCTACCCGAATATCTTGATCCTCAACTACTTGAGGCAGACCGAACAGATCCGACCTGAGACCGAGATGACGGCTGAAGAGTATATCAGCCTGGGATATCAGCGTTTGGTTACATTCGAAGTGCAGGGTGGAGGATTTTCATGGTTCGGCGATGCGCCGGCCAACAAAATACTGACCGCTTACGGTTTAATGGAATTCAATGACATGGCCGAGGTCTATGAAATTGATGAGCGGATCATAGCGCGGACCGCTCAATGGTTGAGGGGGCAACAAAACAAAGACGGTTCATGGTCGCCAGACGAGCAGTATCTGCATGCCGAATCCTGGGGCAACATACAGAAGAATGAGATTCTGCCAACCGCTTATATCTGCTGGGCACTCGGCGAGACCGGCGATCGCGGTGAGTCAGTGCAGAACGGGTTGAACTACCTGAGGAAGAATCTGAACGCGGCCAAAGATCCGTATATGCTTGCTCTGGTTGCAAACGCTTTTGTTTCGATCGAACCGAATTCGGCTACCACGACGGAAATACTGCAACGTCTGGTTGGTATGGCAAAAAGGGAGAAGGATGCCATATACTGGGAGTCAGATATGCCGTCGATAACCTTCACGCGTGGGATCGGTGCTAATATCGAGGCAACCGGACTCGCCGTATACGCGTTGATAAAATCAGGCAAATACACCGATGTCGCAACCGAGGCATTGACATTCCTCATCCGTGCCAAGGACCAGTCCGGCGTATGGTATACTACGCAGGGCACGATCATTGCACTTCGGTCGTTCGTCGCTGCGCTGGGTAGCACGAGCGAGGATGTCGATGCTCAGATCATTGTTTCTGTCAATGGTGAGAAGGTGACTGAATTCCATGTCGACAAGACCAACGCTGACCTGATGCATCAGATCGATCTTGGAAATGATATCAGAGCCAAGAACTCGGTTGAGGTAGAAGTGAGAGGCGAAGGTAGTTTCCTCTATGAAATCGTGAGCAGATACTACCTGCCATGGGAGATTGTACCCAGAGGAGAGAAACCCTCGTTTGTCATCGATGTCCAATATGACCGTACCGACCTTGGCGTGAATGATATCGTTGAGGTGGATGTTGAGGTGCAGTTGATGGTGCCTGGCAAGGCCCAAATGGTAATGGTGGATTTGGGTATTCCCCCGGGTTTCGAAGTGCAGACACCTACGCTTGACGAGCTTGTGGGTAAGACGATTCAGAAATATACCTTAACCCCGAGACAGATAATCATCTACCTCGACGAAGTGTCTTTTGGCAAACCGGTAGCCATCTCCTACCAACTGCAGGCAAAATACCCCATACGCGCAAAGGTACGTGCCTCGCGGGTATACGAGTACTATAACTCTGAGCAAGGAGCTTATCAACCACCAATACAGATGCGCGTCAGCCTGTAAGATGTGATTTGAGGGCCGGGCGATTGTGTCCGGCCCTCCATATTATCCTTGACGCCTAGCAA
>JBFEPB010000076.1:0-6438 GCA_041550295.1 bacterium
CATACAGGCACTCATTCTTGGATGCACCGAGAGTCCGCTCATACTGACCCATGATGCTCTGGGCATTCGGTTCCTGAATACAACAAGGATCCATGCGCTTGCAATAGTCGCCTATTGCCTTGCTGAGAAATAGGGCTTGTTGTCCTTCTCCGGAGTCACCATTTCTGTCAATCGGAACGGCACAATCGTGGATAGATTCGCAGATTATTGCTTTGCTTGACTTCTAGACTTTCCAGCATATAATACGAATAAAGATATGGAGCGGGCTAAAATTTTGATCATCGACGATGAGAAGTCGATCTGTGATGCCTGCACTACTGTTTTGACCCAAAGTCATTATGAGGTTCAGTCGAGCTACGACGGTGAAACAGGTTTGGAGAAGGTAGAGACCTTCAAACCAGATATAGTATTAGTCGATTTGAAAATGCCCGGTATGGGCGGCATTGATGTTATCAGGAACATCCGGGAGAGAGATCCTTACATCGTACCTATTGTTATCACTGGCTACGCATCGATTGATTCCGCGGTCGAATCCATGAAGACCGGCGCTTATGATTTCCTGCCGAAGCCCTTCACTCCTGAGCAGTTGAGAATCATCGCAAAGAGAGCCTTGGATAAAAGGCGGGTTTCTCTCGAGGCCGAGCGCCTGCGGCTGGAGAAAGAGAAGATGCGGCAGGGTTTTATTTCAATGGTTTCTCACGAATTGCGAACACCGCTCGTTGCCGTTGTGCAATATCTTGAAGTGCTCGCCAATAGTTTTGCCGGCAGTATTTCGGAAGATCAGGGGAAAATCGTCGGCCGGATGAGATTGCGCGTGACCGAGTTGCTCAAATTGATCGATCGTTGGCTCAAACTTGCCCGGCTCGAGGAGATGAAATTGAAGGAATATTTTAAGATCTTCGAAATCGCACCAGTGATTCAGGAAGCGATCGATCTCGTGATGAGCGCTGCAGATGAAAAGAACGTAAGAATTGAATACAATGCCCAGGCAGTTGATGCCACGGTCAATGGTGATCGGGATCTGCTCAAAGAGGTTTTCATAAATTTGATCGGCAATGGTGTTAAGTACAATCGCACCGGAGGAAAGGTGACTGTTTCGGTCTGCGACCAGGATGATAATTGGGTTATCGACGTGTGTGATACAGGTATGGGTATCCCCGCGAGCGAGTTGCCGCACGTGACCGAAGAATTCTACCGCGTTAAACGAGAAGGTGTGGCTGCCGGTACTGGTATCGGGCTGGCGATTGTGAAGAAGATATTGGATGTACATGATGGAAAGTTAGATATTGCGAGTGTGCTAGACAAAGGTAGTACATTCAGCGTTTTCTTGCCTAAGATAGAGTCATCCCTAAAAGGAGATCTATGATGAAAAATATAAGGATACTGATTATCGATAGCGATTTAGAATATGCCGAGAGTAATCGGAAGATTCTGGAAGCGGCAGGTTATGATGTTGAAATTGCTCAAACCGGCAAGCAAGGATTGGAGGCTGTCCGTAAGGATGCCCCGGACCTGGTTATTCTCGACGCAATGCTTCCCGATATAAACGGTCTTTCTGTTTGTCGTGAGTTGAAGGAAGACGCTAAACATGAGGCGTTGCCGGTTCTTGTTGTGACCGCGCTTGGGAGTAACGGCGAAACCTATCTCGCCAACATGGCTAAAGAACACAAGGCAGATGGTTTTTTCGCTAAGCCCGTCGACGCAAAGCAGTTGCTTCCTAAGATCGAGCAACTATTGAGCAAGACCATGCCCGCGCCTAAGCCAAGTGCGGTCAAGGCACGTATCTTGCTTGTTGACGACGATCCTGATTTTCTCGAGGCCACACGACAGATACTTGTCGCGAACCGGTATGATGTCATTACTGCAAAAGACGGCGAAGAAGGTGTGGCCAAAGCAAAATATGAGAGTCCCGATCTGATCGTGCTGGACGTCATAATGCCTGGAAAGGATGGTTACTCGGTATGCTATGAACTAAGAAAAATGGAACAGACACGGCCAATACCAGTGATCATGCTGACCGCGATTGGACAACAGTTGTCCAAACCTGAGTATGCCATGGACATGGCCATTGACCATCTTGCTGATGACTATATTGACAAACCCGTGGATACGCAGACGCTCATTCGCAAGATCGAAAAGCATCTGAGATTCTATGGCCGATAGAGTGCCTCTTGTTCCAAGATTCAAATACGAAATCGCTTCTGAACCGGGTGGTGAGAACATAAGACTCCGCTACTATAGAGATGCATAAAATGCTGAAACTACGCCTTCCTTTGAGCACAAAGCTGATATTTGCCTTTTCGCTAGTCATAGTCATCGGCGTCTCCATTTCGACTATTGTTGGCATAAGGTTGATCGGGAACACGATTCTAAGGCAGGCGCAGGACAAAGTCAGATTGGATCTGAATTCGGCGTGGGAGGTGTACAATGCAGAAAGTGAGGCGATCAAGACAAAGATTCGTATGACGGCCAACCGCTTTTTCATCAAGGAAGCCCTTATTGGGAATAATTTGGCTGAATTGTCATCTGAATTGCAGAAGGTACGAAGGGATGAGGAACTTGACATTCTGACGTTGGTCGATACACGCGGTGTTGTTCTGGTCCGCACGCGTGATCTTAAAGCATTTGGGGACCGTTCTACCGACGGGATCGTCGATTGGGTGCTCATCAACCAGAAGCCAGTGGTATCAACGCAGATCGTACCAGAATCGGTATTGTTGAGGGAAGGCGAGGATTTGGCGCGCCGGGCGCGCATCGATATGCTGCCAACACCGAAGTCAAGGCCGCGCGATGAGACGGTCGAGACTGCTGGCATGGTGATCAAGGCTGCGGCCCCGGTCCATGACCACACCGGCGCTCTGCTTGGTGTGTTGTACGGTGCGAATCTACTGAACCGGAATTACGCGATCGTGGACCGGGTGAAGGATATCGTTTATAAAGGAGAGCAGTACGACGAGCTGGACATCGGCACAGCCACGATCTTTCAGGACGACCTACGCATCTCTACGAATGTGATGACCATTGACGGAAAACGGGCAATCGGTACACGTGTTTCTGAGGAAGTGTACGACCGGGTAATGCGGCAGGGAATCCCTTGGGTGGGTCGTGCTTTTGTTGTCAATGCTTGGTATATTACTGCGTACGCACCAATAAAGAACATCCACGGTGAGCGGGTCGGCATTCTCTATGTTGGGATGCTTGAAGCACCATATATTGATCTACGCAGCCGTGTCGTTTTCATTTTTCTGGGTATCGCCGTTGCGAGCGTATTACTTTTATCTGTCATCGCGTACTTTACGACGGCAAGGATATCAGGACCGATAAGAGAACTTCGCAATGCTACAAGAAAGGTGGCTGATGGAGATCTGAAGCATCGGCTGCAAATAACATCGCGCGATGAAATCGGTGAGCTTTCCGAATCCTTCAACCGAATGACCGTGGCGCTGCAGAAAGCCACGGATAATTACCAGGCGCTTACCCGTACGTTAGAAGAAAAAGTGAAAGAGAAGACAGAGGAATTGAGCGCAGCACAGGATTTTCTTGTGCAGTCAGAAAAATTGGCCTCGTTGGGCAAACTTGCTGCGGGAATCGCGCATGAGATAAACAATCCGCTCACATCAATTCTTATCAACAGTCATCTACTGCTTGAGAGAACGGATAAAGGAGATCAATCGGCAAATAATCTCCAGCTCATTATTGATGAAACAACAAGATGTAGTGCCATAGTAAGAGGATTGTTGGAGTTCGCGCGGCAGACACCGCCCGAGATGACGCTGGTTGACATCAATGAGGTGATCAAGAGTACCCTGTTGATCATGGACACGCAGGCATTGGTACACAAGGTAAAGGTTGTGAAGAAACT
The DNA here is from genome assembly GCA_041550295.1 of bacterium. GTDB lineage: Bacteria > Hydrothermota > Tepidihabitantia > SM23-42 > SM23-42 > SM23-42. Next base: position 3,863 of record JBFEPB010000076.1, read on the forward strand.
TACTAAAGATCTGCAGCATGTCATGGTTGATGTCAATAAGATCAAACAGGTGTTCACCAATATTGTCTTGAACGCTTTAGACGCGATGCCAGAAGGCGGGGTACTGGAGATCGCCTCGAGTGTATCAGGCGAGAACAAAGAGATAAAGATCACATTCCGGGACAGCGGACGGGGGATCCCCAAGGAAAATGTGACGAGGATCTTTGATCCGTTCTTCACGACAAAGGGTACCAACGGTACAGGGTTGGGGCTTTCGATCAGTTACGGCATCATCCAACAGCACCGCGGCGCCATAGACGTGGAGAGCGAAGTCGGAGTAGGCACTACGATGGCCGTGCGCCTGCCCTTATATCCAATAACTGGTGATGAAAAGGAGGAAACACGTGACAGAGAAGTTTAAGGTCCTGGTGGTTGATGATGAACTGCCAGTATGCAAGAGCATTGCTAGCGCACTGACTAGCAAGGAGTATTTGATCGACACCGCACTCAGCGGCGAGGAAGCACTGGAACTTCAGGAGAAGAAGCATTATGATGCGATAATTATCGATCTCATGATGCCGGGGATCAGTGGCTTGGAGCTTCTCAAGAAGGTCAAAAAGAACCGACCTGATACGATGATGATAATGATAACGGGCTACCCGTCGATACGTACGGCGGTTGAGTCGATAAAAATCGGTGCTTTCGACTACATACCAAAACCGTTTACGCCAAATGAAATACGGAGCATTGTCACCAGAGCACTGACCAGAAAAAGAGTTACACAGAAGAAGGTTGAAGAATCGAGATTCCTCGAGGATATGCCGGTGCCCGAAGGCCTTTACACGATACCCAACAATTCCTGGGCAAAGGTAGAAGACGACGGCAGTGTTCTGGTTGGTGTTCATCATATGCTCTTGGTTACCATCGCAAAGATCGCGGCGATAGAATTTCCAAAGGTGAATGAGACCAGATATCAGGGCGAGACTTGTGTCAGGATCGTAGAATCTAGTGAGCGCCTTCACAGACTCTGGACCCCAGTAACTGGCAAAATTACTGCGATAAATACGAAAGTCCAGGATGATTACTCGGTGCTTTATAAGGATCCGTATGTCAAAGGGTGGTTGGTTCAGCTGACGCCGACAAATCTAGATGTCGATTTAAAGAATCTCCTTGTGACCTGAGCTGATTGACTCGGATAGAATTGATGGTTGGTTTTCATCGTTAGTCGCGAATTAGCAGTAGCCGACACAAACGTGATTCATAACGCGCTTACAGGCATGAGGATTTGTGCTGCTCTCCTATGGTAATGGCGAGATCGATCTGAAGCCGAGCAAGATCATTGCAGTCGCGAGGAACTACAAGGCGCACGCCAAGGAGATGAATGCCAAATTGCCCTCTGAACCATGTTTTTTCTTGAAACCGCCGTCCTCATTGCTGCCGGATAAGGGAACTGTCATTCTCCCGGGCGTTTCGTCACAGGTCGATCATGAAGTCGAATTGGCCGTGATCATCGGTTCACGCGTTAAGCAAATAGCTACTGCCGATGTCGATGATGCGTTGCTAGGTTATACGATTTTGATCGATGTAACGGCGCGCGATATTCAATCTGGGGCAAAGAAGAGAGGCATGCCCTGGACGATCGCCAAGGGGTTTGATACTTTTGCGCCACTCGGGCCAAGGATCGTTCCGGCCAAGGATATCGACCCCTCGTGTCTAGATATATGGCTGAAGGTCAATGGAGAGTTCAGACAGCAGGGTAACACTAATCTCATGGTATTCTCGGTTTCCGAGTTAGTGTCGTATGTTTCGAAGATGATGACACTAGAACCCATGGATGTCATTGCAACTGGAACTCCATCTGGTGTTGGTCCGATACAAGATGGTGATCTGATCGAATCAGGGATTGAAAAGATCGGCACATTGAGCTTCACAGTGGTGCGCGAGAAATAACCAGTATACTATTGGCAATGAGACAAAGGAAAAGGAGTGTGCATATCCCGAATTTGCTCCTTGATGGGGGCATTGAGGGTATGCGGTATGCTCTGAAAAATCGTAATATTACTGTTGTCGTTGATACACTACGGTTCAGCACGGCGGTCGTCACCGCCGTTTCCAGGGATTTTGCCATATATCCGGTCAGCGACTGGAAAAGGGGCAGGTTGCTTGCAGAGTCGCTTGGCGCTCACCTTGCTGGCAGGTCAGGGAGTGCAAGGTATTCGATCTCCCCGCATAGCTACTTGCGGGAGGATCAGGATGAAAATAAGAACATCGTTCTATATTCGCCCAACGGCGCGGCCTGTGCTACTCTGGTAGGCAAGAATGACGTTGCCTGCGTCGCATGCCTGCTGAATGCCAGAGCGGTCGGCACATATATCACGGTGCTTGCACGCAAGAACCACACCGATGTCACCGTGATCGCGGCTGGCGAACAACGCGCGGTCGACACCGGCGAACGCGTTGTTTATGATAAAAAGGCTGCTTATCCTGTCTTCGCACTCGAGGATTATCTCGCGTGCGGTGCAATAATCAGTTATTCAAACTTGAAGAAGAGCGCCGAGGCAGAAGTGTGCCAGTTGACCTATGAGTGCTCGAAGGAA
>JBFEPB010000077.1:0-6381 GCA_041550295.1 bacterium
GACCTGCTTCTTCAATGTATTTTTCCTCGGGAACCTCAACCGGCGCTTGCGGTTCGATCACTTCAGCTTCTTCTTTTTTCGGCTCGATCCTGGGAGCTGGCTTTTTTTCGCTCGCTGGGGCAGCACGACTAGTGACACTAGTACCTCCCAGGAGTTCATACATTTCCTTGACATCCTTGTAATCCGGATTCAATGACATGATATGTTCGATCTCCCGGAGAGCATTCTCGAAATCACCCATTCCTTCATAGGCAGAGGCCAGTAAGTAACGCAGTTCTATTTTGTCACTCTGCGGTATGTCCTCGAGGAGTATCGCCGGGCCCACGGTCTTGATCGCTTCGCTATATTTGCCGAGTTTAATCATCGCCGCGCCGGTGATTTCGAGGGAAAGTGGCCAGGTGTGTTTGTTGATTTTCAACTCATGCGCGTGGCCAAGCGCCGTTTCATAAAGCTCGGCGGCAAAAGCCTGTCGTGCCAGTTCAAGACGCCGTTTAACGTCTTCTTCATCCCATCGGATACTACCCCGGAAATCATCGAATTCCGCAGCCACTTCGAAACTAGGAGCAGACGGTGTTTCCATTTCCTTAAGCAGAAACTCAATATCAGCGATCTGTCCTTCCAGGGTCTGAGGTTCTTCCGCCTTGCTCTCCAGGGGTTCAATTTCCCTATCCTTCTGCGCACGATCGACGTAATTCTCCACCTCACGGATGAGGTCATCAAAAATGCCTTCGGCAGGTTCAGGCGTTTCCGAAATCGCTCCTTCGCCACCACCTGCTTCGGCGTGTTCCGGCTCGGCCGCGCTGGTTTCTTCGGTTATCTCAACGGCCCCTAATTCTTCTGATACGGCTTCTTCGATTGACTCTTCGATGCCAGCGGCTTCAACAGCGTATTCGGGCCTCTCGACACTGGCTGATTCAGCGATCTCCTCAGCCGGTGCTTCGGTTTGCTCTGAATCAACGGGCTGCTCCGTCGTTTCGGCGGGCGCCGCTGACAAATCGATCTCCCTCTCTTCGATCTTCGTTTCCGGACCAGTACCCGTTAACGCCTGCAACTCTCTGAGCTTATCAAACGCTAGTTCGTTGCTCGGATCAATCTCCACGATCCGGTTAAGCACATTTATTGCTTCGAGGTGCTCGCCCTGTTCGATGAGGTCACTTATAGCTTTGTTGAATTCAACGATCGCCTCTTCCTTGGAACCGATCTCATAGAGCAGATTTCCCAATTCGACGCGGCTCTTCGGGTCCAGGCCTTCGTCACCGCCGTCGGTCTGAGGCAGTAATCGCTTTATCTCATCGAGTATACCCTGTTCATTTTTCTCGGTGGCAACTGTCTTCAGTCGATTGAGTTCTTCCTCCATTTGTTCATATCGATTCATCGCTCTCAAAATACGAACGAAGGCCAATCCAAGCCGCAAATTGTCCGGCTGCAACTCAAGGATCTTGCGCAAGCCGGTTACGAAAGTGGCTTCGTCCTTATTCTCGATCGCCCGCGAGCACAAATCGATCATCTTCTGTATACCCTGATTGGGTAGGCCAGACTCACGGTAGAGCTGGGCGAGACGGACGTATCGGTCAGCATTTGCGCGCTCCATCTTTGCTATTTTCTCAAGACAGATTATCGCTTCCAATTGCTGGCCGTTTTCGGTGAAGGCTTCGGCGGCTTGTTCATAGCGTGCGATCGCGTCATTTCTCTTGCCCATTCGTTGTGCAAGATCACCGGCGAGTTCCAGCGCTCGCGCCGAATTCGGACTCTCGTGCAGGGCGCGCCTCAGGAGGACCTGCGCCTTCTCTAGTTGACCCTCCTGCATGTAGCTTCTACCCTTTTCCAGAAAATCAATTTCCATCTGTAGCCTTCGCCAAAATTATAATTGTTTTCAAAAAGTTGTCAAGAATATTCTCTCAATTTCTGTATACATTTTCGCTTCCTGCTTGCTCAAAGAGTCAACTGTAGTATTCATCAGTGTATTAAACTCTTCATCCTTTATTGACTTCAGATTAATGAGCACGTTCAACCGGGCGCCGATGAAACCGCTGTGCAGAGCATGGAGGGCAACTCCAACATCAGAAATAGCACCCTTCATCCCTTTCTGTGCAAGTGTCTTCGCATATGGATAGACAAGCAGGACTTTCTTGCAGACTTCCAGTGGAACCTGGGCGGCATACTTCAGAGCATCCTGCACTGCCGACTCCTTTTGCCGCGCATCATCTGATGAATCTTCGGGCAACTTGAACGCAGCCATCACTTTGTCGAATGCTTGTTTATCCTTCTCAATGTACTTATAGAATTCGTACATCTCGAGCTTCAAATGACCGTGGAAATCCTTGAGTTCGGCATCCTTTGTCTTCCGTACGGTAATTCCAGTGACCATGGCCAGCAAACCGGCGCCAAGTGCAGCCTCAAGCGCGGCAACGCTGCCGCCGCCCGGTGTGGGCTTGGACAAAGCCAACTCGTTAAGGAACTCGAGGATCGATTGTTTCCCAGCCTTGCCACGTAATCGATATTCGAGAATCTGTTCCTCGTTGAAGCGGTCGAGTTGCAGGAAGTAGCGCGCGGTGTCAATCAAAGCCTGTTCAGGAACCAAACCTACAATCTCCGACTCCTTTATGTGAACGCCATAGCGTTCAGCCTCGCGCTTGGCCATCTCGAAAACCCGAAACAGCGGCGTTTTCGTATATTCGGTCATGTTAATCGAGACCTGAGCGACCCCCTCGTCTTTGAGCTCAAAACCCAGAGCCTTGCAGTATCTGAATCCACCACTCATGTACCGTATCGCTTTTGCTATCTTCTGGGCGATATCGACATTGGGTGTATCAAGATTCAGATTGAATGCGATGAGGGGGAACCGCGCACCGACAACTGTCGCTCCCGCGGTGGGGTGTATCTTAGGTTCGCCAAAATCAGGGTGCCGGTCTGGATTGGTTTCGATCTCGTCTCGCAATCCTTCGAACTCGCCCTTCCTAATGTTTGCAAGATTCTGGCGATCCGGTCTTGTCGCTGCAGCTTCATACAGGTAAATAGGTATATGCAACTCGTCGGCGATCCTCTTACCAAGGCGCTTTGCCAGTTCAACGCACTCGCGCGTGGTAGCATTGCTGATCGGTACAAACGGTATCACATCGGTCGCACCCATGCGGGGATGTTCGCCTTTGTGTTTTGTCAGGTCGATCAATTCCGACGCCTTTTTCGCCCCCCTGAAGGCGGCCTCGAGAACAGCCTCAGGTTCTCCGACAAATGTCACAACCGCACGATTATGGCTGGCATCCATTTCGCGGTCAAGTAATTCAACACCGGCACTCTCGATCTCACTAATTATCTGATTGAGTTTTTCCTCGTCACGGCCTTCACTGAAATTCGGGATACATTCAACAATCTTTTCCATAAATTACCCTCCCTTTTTTTATCGTATGCCTAACCATATCCTCCCCGAATTGATAGGGAATTTTTCTGTAGTTGTCCACGTCAAGCACGACTAAATCCGCCTGTTTTCCCACTTCGATACTACCAACGCGGTCGATAATGCCCAGCGCCTTGGCGCCATTTCTCGTTGCGCCGAGCAGAGCTTCCTCAGCATGCATACCATAGCCAAGACAGGCGAGCGCGATTATCTTGAGCATTGAATATATCATGCACGAACCAGGGTTGAAATCACTGGCAATGGCAATCTCCGACCTTGTTGATCGAAAAGCCTGCATGTTAGGTTTGGCGCTGAGGCGTAGAAAAACAGACGTACCAGGGAGTAAGGTCGGTACGACGCCGGCTTTTCTCATCACCAGGATATCAGATCTGGTTGAAACAAGCAGGTGATCAGCGGAAATGCAACCCAGTTCGGCTGCTAACCGCGCCCCACCGATGTTGGCAAATTCATCCGTATGGATCTTGAGCTGCATACCATTATCACGTGCCGCACTGAGTACTGTCTCGCTCTCTTCTTTGCTGAAAGCGATGCGGTCGCAGAATACATCACAAAATACAGCCAATTTCTGTTTGGCCACATAAGGTAGCATTTTCTCAACCACCGTCTTGATATACTTCTTGCGCTTCATTTCTGCGGGTACCCCATGCACCAGGAACGTGGGCATGATTTCTATGGGCGCGCGCTTCTTCAGCTGGCCGATGACGTGCAGCATCTTGTATTCGACCTCTGGCAGCAGACCATAACCGCTCTTTATTTCCACCGTGGTCGTGCCATGTCTTATTATTTTTTTAAGCCGCTCTTCGCCCTGTTCTAACAACTCATTCTCGCTTGCTCGGGCCGTGGCTTTGACCGTGCTCGCAATCCCACCCCCAGCCCGGGCAATGGCTTCGTACTTCACGCCCTTCAAACGCATCGCGAACTCATCCTCACGGCTGCCACCGAACACAAGATGGGTATGTGAATCGACAAATCCGGGGCACACAACGCAGCCGCGCGCGTCGAGAATCCGGTGATGTGCTTTTGCCTGGATCACACCCACCTTCTCAATTGTGCCGTTTTCTATCAGGATCGAGCGGTTTTTGATTACACTGATACCGTTTTTCATCGTCAGGATTTCGGCGGCGTTGGAGATCAATAATGACATCAAATATTGTACCTCAATTTTGATATATGTCAATGATTATACGGAAAATCCCCCTCTGAATGGGAAATACTAAAGCTGGGAAGATATTCTGCCGACTGTTGCGGGGCTTTCTAACTACCCTACCGAGACGGCCGGCTTTTCCAGATCACCTTGCCGATCTTATTTACATAGGCGCGGTTATTAAGCGTGTCCAGCACCACTGCCAAACCACCGGAAAAGTGACCTGCTAGCTGAAATTGCGCCGGGATCACGATTCTCCCTGACTTTTCTATGTAGCCCCAAACCTCGCCAATCTTCACCGTGGCCAAGTTTTCAAAAAAGCCGTACGCCAGATCGAATTCAGGCTCTATTGCCACTGCACCGCTACGATCGATGAATCCCCACTTCTCACCGATCCTCACCGGTGCGAGACTATCAGAGAAAGTACCGGCGAAGTCATACCGCGGCGAAATGGCCATCCTGCCATTACTGTCGAGAAATCCCCATTTGCCATTCAACATGACTGGCGCACGCCCCTCTGAAAACATGCCCACGGCCACGAACTGAGGGTCTATGATTGTATCCCCTTTCTGATCGATATAGCCCCACCAGCCGCCGTTGTCCCGGAACGCAGCCAGACCTTCAGAGAATATCAGGGGTAGGTCGAATATCGGCTCGATCACCATTTTCCCTGTCTTGTCTATGCATCCCCATTTTTCTTCTGGTCGCACCGCGGCAAGACCTTCCGAAAATGAACGGACTCCATAATATTGAGGCTCCACGACGAAATTCCCGAGCGTATCGACGAACCCCCATTTCATTCCGACCCTCACATCAGCCAAGCCTTCGGAAAAGTAACCGGTGTAATCGAACTGAGGTTCAATGATCACTTTACCGGCTTTGTTTACATACCCCCACTTCAAATCTTTTTCAAACGCCACACGGCCTTCGGAAAAACGACCGACCCGCTGGAATTGAGGTTCGATGATAACCTTACCTTTGTTATCCATATAACCGATCTGTTGACCGACCATGATTGGAAACAATTGCGGTTCCTTGGCTTCCTCAGCACTACGGCAGGACAAAGTAAGCACGACAACAACTACCGGCAGAATCTTCTTCACGTTTGCTCCTTTGTTATTCTCCAGATTCATCAAAAAATTACTTATATTGACTGCCACGCAGGTAATCCCACGTACGACATGCTATTCCGGACAAAAACCATACTGTAACCACTGATATCAGATCATTGTGAGTAGCGTGCTCATGCTACTTATGTGCTACGCAAATGAGTATGTCGCTTTCTTTCTTGTTATACGGCTCAAATTTGTAGGAACCATAGAAGCGTATTTTTCTGTATCCAGCCAGCTGAAGTAACTTGAAATAATCATCCTTCAGCAAGATCTGGCTATATTCAAAAGTCCACACCTTGAGATCGGGCCTCTGCTTATCGTGCAGAATGTCCACAACGTTATAGCGCGCGCCCCGTTCCAGGTAGTCAATCACGAAGAGACGCGTAAAGTCATTGCCACTCGAATTGAGAATGAACCTTGGCTTTATCTTCCACTGTTTATCAGTGGTGCCCTGTGTGATCACCAATATACCATTTTCGCGTAGCACCCGTTGCATGCTCAAGAATACCTTAATAACCTCTTTCTTATCCGGCATATGAAGTATTGAACTGGAAAGACATGTTACGGCGTCAAATTTACGCTTGAAATGTTTGTGCAATGATCGGTAGTCAATCTTGTGCAGCGGAATACCGGCACCTGCGCCTTTGAGATTCTTCCTTGCCTTTGCGAGCATCGACGCGGAAATATCCGAACCGGTCACTTCACAACCC